>JAYSMB010000148.1:0-7401 GCA_043725065.1 Burkholderiales bacterium | reverse complement strand
CGGCGAGGCTGGCGAAGACGAAGCCGCGGTACGCATCGACCCGCGCCGCGCGCTTGACGTTGCAGTCCGGGTTCGACTTGTTCATCGCCGTGCCTTCGTAGCCACGCGCCAGCGGAATCGCCCGCACCTTGCCGTCGAGGTGAAAGCTCCAGGCGTGGTACGAGCACACGAAGGCGCCGCCGGTGTTGCCCTTGAGGTTGCCGACAAGCTGCACGCCGCGATGCGGGCAGCGGTTGTGCAGCACGTGGATGCTCTTGTCGGCGGCGCGCACCATCATCATCGGCTGGCGCCCGATCGTCACGGCGTAGTAGTCGCCGGGGTTCGGGATCTGCGACTCGTGGCCGCAATAGACCCAGACCTTCTCGAAGATGTTTTTTATCTCCGCATCGAAGATCTGCGGGTCGGTGTAGACGCTCTTGTGGACGCGGTCGGGCTCGACCAGGGGCTGGACGTTCATGGCTTCGATTCTCGACTACTGGGGCACGAAACGAAGCGTATGCGCAGTCGCGCCCGGCAGCAACGGTGTGGCCCGGCCGGCCACCCAGTCCTCATGGCCGCCGAGAAAATTCGGGCTCAGCGGGTGGCCACTCTGGCCGCCCGGCATGTTGAACAGGCCGCTCGCCTCGCGCCCGGGCGAGACGACGAGCCGCTCGGACTGTCCGAAGTCGGGCGTGGCCACGCGCGGCATGTGGCTGTCGCCAGGCATCTGGTCGGCCGGCGCGGCGAGCCAGCGTGCGCCGAGCGGCAGCGCCGCCGCCATCGGATGGACGATGTGCATCGTGTTGCGCTTGCCCCAGGTGGCCTCGGCCAGCGGCGTGCCGTCTTTCTCGATGCCCTCGATCGCATCGTCGATGGCGGCCAGCTGCAGGCCTTGCCAGCTTGCGCTGCCCACGGGCAGCCAGCCGGGTGGCTTCTCGTCGAGCAGGCGCGCGATCACGGCCGGCCAGCGCGGCGTGGCGCGCGAGAAGCTGGCCTGCTTGTCGGCCGCGCGCATCGCGTCGTCGGCGCTGCCGAACAGGCGCAGGTAGAGGCTGGCAACGTAAGCCCGCGTCAGCCGGTAGGCGACCGAGTCGACGCTGGCCTGTCCCGTCCACGTGTTCTCCAACAGGCGCTTGAACTCGCCCCGCCTCGGGTGCGCGGCGGCCTCGCTGTCGCCGGCCAACGCCTGCAGGGCGCGGTCGCGCCAGGGCGCAAGGTAAAGCGCGCGATCGTCGAGGCCGACGCTGTAGACGCCCGCCTCGTCGGTGCTGGCGCCGAGCGCGGTGACATCGTCGCGCACCTGGCGCTGACGCGCCCCGAGGTCGGTTCCGCCGTCGCCGATGGCCGCGTCGCCGGCCCCGCCCAGCTGACGCGAATTGGCGGTGGCAAGCTGGCCCGACGCCGGGTCGATCACGCTGGGGTGCGCGGTCGGCCGGGCCAATGCCGTCCATGTGTGCGATGCCGCCGATGCCGCCGGCGCGGGGAAGGTCGACGCCCACGTCGCGCCGCGGCCGGGCAGCGCGCCCGCGATGGTCCAGCCGATGTGGCCGGCGGCATCGCCGGCCACCATGTTCTGCGCCGGAAAGCCGGCGCGCTGGCCGATCGCCAGCACCTCGGCCACGCTCGCGGCCTGCTCGAGCTGGAGCGGCACGAAGTTGATGGCGCCCGGGTCGTGCGCGACCCAGTGCACCGCATAGCGCCGGCCGCCGCGTTCCCAGACCGGGCCGAACGCCGTCTCCTGGACCGGCAGGATCTCGTCGGGGCCGTCAGAGACGGCGATGCGCTCGTCGACCGTGCGCAGCAGGCCCCATCCGTAGGCTGGCGCGCCGGCCACGCCGATCGCCATCCGGTAGCGCGTCGGATCCTTGGGGTCGAACTCGAGCTCGAGCAGATCGAGAAAGGCGCCATAGCTGTTGGTCAGGCTCCACGCCACCTGGCCGTTGCTGCCGACGACCATGGCCGGCGTGCCCGGCAAGGTGACGCCGACGATGCGGCGCAGCGGCGCACCCGCCGTCTCGAGCTCGATGGCGGCGCGGTACCAGAGGTGCGGCAGGCGCAGCGCCAGATGCATGTCGTTGGCGACGATCGCCGCGCCGCTCTTGCTGCGAGAGCCGGCCACGACCCAGTTGTTGCTGCCCACCTCGGCATTGCCGATGTCTTCCCTCCGCGCTGTCGCCACCCTGGCCTTCGCCGGCTTGCCGAACCAGGCTGGCGCTTCGACCGGCAAGGGTGCGGCGGTCTCGTCGATCGTGGCCGCGTCGAGCGGCGCGTCGTAGGCGCTCGAGGTCGGCAGCAGGAACGCGAGCTGTTGCGCCGAGCTGCCGTTGTCGCGCAGCCAGCCCCGCGACCAGACGCGATGGAGCTGGTCGTCCTGAAGGTCGAAGTACATGGCCCAGACGACGAGCAGCGTGTCTTCGGCGCGCCACGGCCGCGGCGTCGCACGCAGCACGCCGTACTCGAACGGCCGTGCGACAAGCGCATCGACGCCGGCGTTGACGCCGGCGGCATAGCGCTCGAGCACGGCCCGCTCGGCCTCGGGCAGCGAAGCCAGTGCACCGCCCGCGCGTGCCGCGAAGCGATGGATGCGCCGCTCGCGGTCGACCGGCACCAGCGCCTTGCCGAGCAGGGCTGCGAGCTCGCCGCTGGCGGCGCGGCGCAGCAGGTCCATCTGGAAGAAACGCTCCTGCGCGTGCACGTAGCCGGTGGCGAAGGCGATGTCGCTGCGGTCGCTGCCATGCAGCGTTGCGACGCCGAGTGCGTCGCGCGTCACGGTGACCGACGCGCGCAGGCCGGCCGCGGTCACCTGGCCGTCGAGCGCTGGCAGGCTGGCACGCAGGAAGGCATAGCCGCCGATCGCGGCGGCGAGCACAAGCAGAAGCAGCAGCCACAGGAGAGCGCCGATCCAGCGGCGTGCGCGACCGCGCCTGACTTCCGGTTGTGCCATCCGCTCCTTCCCGATTCGTGGTCAGGGGAGTCTAGCGACGCCGGCGAAGGAGGCGGCGAGGCGACCCTTCCGCCGCCGCACGAGTCAACCCTGCGGCCGCTGCTTCGTTGAACACCCAAGCTACCGAAGTTCTCCCATGAGCCCGTTGTTTTGCTTTTCTGCGGTGCTGGCATTGGCACCTCTCGCCGATACGGCCATCGCCGCTCCTGCAGCGGCCCCGCACGCAGCGGCCTGTGTCGCCGCCCTCAAGGCGAACGAGACCAGCCTGACCGCAACGCTGAAGGCCGGCGAGCCGGTCGAGTCGGAGCTGTTGACGGTTGTGCGCAGCGGGATCGCGATCATCGGCACCCAGTACCTCGCCGGGCTCCGCGAATCCGAGGCACGCCAGCTCCTCGAGGCCGCAGAGAAAGATTTCCAGGTGCTGCCGCGATCCGCCGCCGAGGCGCGCCAGGCGCAATGCCTGCAAGAGGGCCAGGCGCTCTACAAGAACGCCTCGTCCTTCGAGCGAAGCCTCATCACCACTGCGGCCCAGCGTCGAATCAAGCGATTGAGAGCAGCCTAGGCAGATCGGCCGCGGCGGAGCTCAAATACCGAGCCGTCGCACGACCTCCGGAGCGATCGCCCGAACCGAGCCCGCGCCGCCGCAGCCTCAGTGCGCGGCGCGAGCGGCCGTCGACGCAGATTCGTAACCCTCGTCGTAGTTCTCGTACAGCTGGGGCACGAGCAGGGGCGGCGATATGCCGTCCTTGATGAGCTGCGCCACCTCCGGCCAGGCGATCATCTCGTCGCGATGGGTCTTGCGGCCGGTCTTGCCGTCCTTGTAGCCGAGTTCGCGAACCTTGGCCATCACGGCGGCGCGCCTGGCATTGCCTTCCTTGAAGCCGAGCTTGTATTCCTCGAACAGCTCCATGAAGGCGGACTTCTCGCGAAGGCGCCTCCTTCACCACGTCCCGGTCGTGCATGTCGTCCTGGTGCACGAATTCGTCGCTGAAGCGCCCGTCCTGCACGCCGAGCTCGTGCGCCTTCACTTTGGCGCCCATCTGCTGCTCGATGTAGCGATCGATCCGCATCCGCTCGACGCGCTTGGCGGTTTCGTCCCACAGCTTCTGGTTCTTGATCTCCCAGTGGTTCTCGGTCCATTGCACGGAGCCGGGCGCCTGCTCGTTCAGGAAGGCGCCGATCGCCAGGTGCAGCTGATGCTGGTTCTCGCGAACCTGTTTGTCCTGCGCCTTCCGCTGTGCCTGCTTTTCCTGTTCGTCGCAGGCGTCGCCCTGGTCGCCGCACATGCCGACGACCACGCCGAGCAGCATCGAGACCGGCGTCGACTTGGTGATGGCCGTGAAGAGCGCCATCTCGGCGGCGCCGACGACGTACTTGCCGCCGACCGCGGCAGCACGGCCCAGGCCATCGAGCGCGTTGTCGGCGGACAGGACGTAGCAGGATGTCCTGCGCGATGAAGTAGGCCGAGGCCAGCGCGACCGCGGTGAACGCCATGAACTCGATGCTCGCGGCACCCGGCGCGCCAGGCGTCGCCGGCGCTCTCGGCGTCTGGGGCACGCCTCTTCGCGCGATCACCAGCACGTCGCGCGGGATGGCCGTGCGAAACGTCGCCTCGAGCTCGGCCTTTCCCACGTCGGCCAGCCGGACGGCGAGCGCCTCACCGCACGCTTCCATCACTTGCGCCGCGTCCCTCATCGCCGCCCGGCGGGCCCGCAGCGGCCCGGCCTCATTGTCGAAATCCGATCGGCCCGGGCGCCTCGGCGGGGCGCGCCGGCAGTCCCAGGATTCCCAGTATCTTGCCCATCGCAATCTCCTTGTTTCGACGACGGTACTACTGCGGCTTGTCGACCGCGTTGACCGCTTTCGCAATGTCGGTATAGCCCTTGGAGACGGAGTCCAGGATGTCCTTCTCAGGGCTTTTCGTCTGGCCCTTGAGCGCCGTGCCGACCGCTGCGCCGCCCGCGTGACTTCCGTGAGCTTCGACTTCGCCGTGTCCAGGCTCTGCGACTGCTGCTTCACGCTTTCCGCAAGCTGGGCTTTGGCGCCTATGAGGTTGCCCGTCTTTTCGTCGAGGTTCTTGGTTGCCAACTGGACCGCCTTGTTGGCGGTGTCCAGCTTCGTTTGCGCCGTCGTGAGCTCGCTCTGCGAGGTGGTCACCCGAGCGCGCTTCCTTATCGTGTCCGGCGTGTCGGCCGACGCCGCCACTGCGGCCGAGGCGGCGTTGGCGGCATCGACGTAGGCCTTGACATCCTTCCGGTACATCCGCGGGATCGTCTTGGGCAGCGTGTTCAGCGACTTCTTGACGGAATTGACAGCGGTCTTGGCGTCCGACATGAGTGGCTCCTGAGGTGGCGCGTCGTATCCGTATCAACGGATTCGACGGCCCGAACCCGCCACGCAAAGCGCGATTCGCGATCGCCGCCGGCCAGCTCAGGAGGCGGCCAGCAGCGCCGTCGCCTCGCGGCTGGCGGGGGCCTCGTCGCCCGCCGCCTTGCGCAGCTGCTCGAGCGCCGCACGCAGCGTGGCTTGGGCCCGGTCGGCCTGCCCCTGCGCTCTTTGCGTGAGGGCCTCGGCCACCAGCGCCTGGCCCAGCCACTCGGAGCACGCCAGTCCTTGCGCCGCTTCGCGCGCTTGAGTCACGGCGAGCGCGGCGTACCGTGCCGCCTCCGCCGTGCTGCCCGCGGCGCTCTCCTCGCGGGCCAGCAGCGCGAGCGCGTCGATGCGCAGCGGCGTCTTGTCGCTGGCCGCATCGAAGAGAGCGACGGTGTGGAGCAGCCGCTCGCGCGCGGCGTCGGGCTGGCGCTCGGCCAGCGCGAGTCGCGCGGCGAGCAGTTCGATCGCGCCGAACATCGAGTGGCCGGGCGGCAGCGTCGCCGTCAACTTCTCCCGCGCCGTCGCCAGCAGGCTGGCGCAACGTGCCAGATCGTTCGTCTCGCACCAGGCCGGCGCGCCGTCGAGCGCGAACATTCCGGCCCAGCGGGCGTCCTTTCGCTCGACGGCGGAGGCGAGCGCCTGCTCGGTCAAGGCCTTGGCTTCGTCGAACCGGCCCAGCGCCACCAGCGCGTGCGCGCGCTTGCCTTCGAGGATGGCGTCGAGCTCGCTGTTGCCGGACAGGCCGCGCGAGATCGAGAGGCCGCGCGCCGCCATGTCTTCGGCGCGCAGCGGCTGGCCGGCGGCATACAGCATGCGACTGAAGTCGTTGTAGCGCAGGACGGTGCGGGCTGTCTGCTGGCGGCCCATGCTGGCCAGGTCGGCGAGCGAGCGCTCGTGGGCGTCGATGGCCTGCGCCGTCTTGCCGAGCCGGCCGTACGCCTCGGCAACGACCATGCGGATCGAGTTCGCCATCACCCGCTGGTGCGGCAGCGGCGTGCCGAGGGCGGCGAGAGCGGCCTGGGCATCGTCGAGCATCGTCTGGGGGTGACCCGTCTGCGCTTGCGGGTCGGCGCGCATGTGCAGGCACGCGGCGAGCACCGAGTTGTCGGGATCGACTTGGGCGCGCAGGCGGTCGATGGCCTCGCCGAACAAGGTCAGCGCACGCCCCCTCTCGTTCTGGTCGCCATAGGTCGAGGCGAGCAGGCAGTCGACGTTGCTGAGCAGTCCGGGGCTGCTCGCGCTGCGCGCCGAAGCCTGGGCGCGAAGCAGCACCGCCTTCGACTTTTCCGACTTCCGCATGTTGCCGGGCCCTAGCGAGCGACTTCCACCTCCGCCTCGACTTCGACCGGAATGCCGAACGGCAGCTCGAACAGGCCGACGGCGCTGCGCGCATGCGCGCCGATCTCGGGGCCGAAGACTTCGAGGACGAGGTCGCTGAAGCCGTTGACGACGGCGGGCTGGCGCATGAACCCGGGCGCGGAATTGACCATGCCGAACACGCGCGTCCAGGCGGTGATGCGGTCGAGGTCGCCGAGCGCGCGTCGCAGGCTGCCGAGAATCGAGAGCGCCGTCAGCCGCGACGCCGCGTAGCCCTGCTCGACCGTCAGGTCGCTGCCGACCTTGCCGAGCGGCTGGGCGAGCGCGCCGTCGGCGTTCTGCGGGCCGTGCCCGGAGACGATGGCCCGCGTGCCGACGATGCGAACCATCGCAAACGGAAGCACGGTGCCGGGCGGCGCCTTCAATGTCGCCGGCAGCACCAGTCCGAGCGAGGCAAGTTTCGATTCGATGTGTGACATGGCGATCTCCCTTTTTGGCGGCCGCTCCGGCCGCCCGGATCAGTTCTACATGCCCTGCGGCCAGAGCCAGGCCGCGCCGCGCACGCCCGACGAGTCGCCGTGCGTGTTCCTGACGACAGGCGTCGTGCAGCGGTCGGAGAACACGTGGCCCGGCAGGAGCGCGGCGACTTCGTCATAGAGCTCGTCGACGTTCGACAGGCCGCCGCCGAGGACGATGACGTCCGGGTCGATCACGTTGACCACCGAGGCCAGCGCGTACGCCAGCCGGTTGTAGAAGCGGGCCATCGTCGCCTTCGCCGCTGGCTCGCC
>JAYSMB010000147.1:0-1551 GCA_043725065.1 Burkholderiales bacterium | reverse complement strand
GACTTGCGCCACGCTGAGCTGGCCCGATGCATCGGGGCCGAAGTTCCATGCCTCGGCGGCCGAATGGGGATCGGCCAGCAGGCGCTCGCCGAGCAGCAGGTAGCCGGCGAGCGGCTCCAGCACGTGCTGCCAGGGCCGCGTCGCCTGCGGATAGCGGATCGCTGTCGGCTCGCCGCTGACGGCCGAACGCACCAGGTCGGGTATCAGACGATCCTCGCTCCAGTCGCCGCCACCCACGACATTGCCGGCACGTGCGGTGGCCAGCGCCACCGGATGGTCGCGCCTGTCGCCGGCCGCGAGAAAGCTGCTGCGATAGCTTGCCGAAACGATCTCGGCACACGCCTTGGAGGCGCTGTAAGGGTCGTGGCCGCCGAGCGCATCGTCTTCGCGGTAGCCGTCGCCCGTCTCGCGGTTGAGGTAGCACTTGTCGCTGGTGGCGTTGACGACGACGCGCACGCTGCTCGTCGCGCGCACCGCTTCGAGCAGGTGGACGAGGCCCATCACGTTGACGTCGAAGGTAGCCGCCGGCTCGCGGTAGCTGCGTCGCACCAGCGGCTGGGCGGCGAGATGGAAGACGATCTCGGGCTGGAAGCGCGCCAGCGCATCGGCCACCGCGGCAGCGTCGCGCAAGTCGATCAGCGCTTCATCGATCGGCAGATCGAGCAGACGCGAATGGTTCGGCGCCGCCTCGGCCGGCAGGGCCAGACCGCGGACCTTCGCACCCATCTCGGTCAACCACAGCGCGAGCCACGAGCCCTTGAAGCCGGTATGCCCCGTGACGAGCACGCGCCGGCCGGCATAGACGCCGCCGAACAGATCGCCGAGCGATGCGTCGCGACGCTGCGCCAGGAACGGCGCGTCGCGTTTCACGCCCAGACCTTCCAGGGCGCCTCGCCCGACTGCCAGAGCTCCTCGAGGCGCATCTTGTCGCGCAGCGTGTCCATCGGCTGCCAGAAGCCGCGATGCGTGAAGGCCGAAAGCTGGCCGTCGCGCGCCAGTTGCTCCATCGGTCCGCGTTCCCAGACCGTGCCGTCGTCTTCGATGTGCTTGAGCGCTTCGGGCTCGAGCACGAAGAAGCCGCCGTTGATCCAGCTCCCGTCGCCCTGCGGCTTTTCCTCGAAGCGGCTGATGCGCTTGTCGACGATGTCGAGCGCGCCGAAGCGGCCCGCCGGCTGCACCGCCGTCAAGGTGGCCAGGCGCTTCTGCTGCCGATGAAAGCGGATCGATTCCGCGATATCGACGTTGGCCAGGCCGTCGCCGTAGGTGAAGCTGAACGTGCCGTCGTCGAGGTAGTCGCGCACGCGGCGCAGGCGTCCGCCCGTCTGCGTCCGCTCGCCGGTGTCGACGAGCGTCACGCGCCAGGGCTCGCAGTGGCGGTGGCGGACCTCCATGCGGTTCTCGGCCAGATCGAAGGTCACGTCCGACATGTGCAGGAAGTAGTTCGCGAAGTATTCCTTCACCAGGTAGCCGCGATAGCCGAGGCAGATCACGAACTCGTTGATGCCGTGGTGCGAGTAGTTCTTGAGGATGTGCCAGAGCACCGGCTTGCCG
>JAYSMB010000146.1:0-1997 GCA_043725065.1 Burkholderiales bacterium | reverse complement strand
CTTCGATTCCTCGGGATCCATGAAGAAATCACGCTCCATGTCGGCGCGGATCTTCTCGATCGGCTGGCCGGTGCGCTCGGCGTAGATCTTGTTCAGCTGCTCACGGGTCTTCAGGATCTCGCGGGCGTGGATCTCGATGTCGGTGGCCTGGCCCTGCGCCCCGCCCGAAGGCTGGTGGATCATGACGCGCGAGTTCGGCAATGCCAGGCGCTTGCCCTTGGCGCCAGCCATCAGCAGGAACGATCCCATGCTGGCGGCGATGCCCATGCACATCGTCGAGACATCGGGCTTGACGAACTGCATGGTGTCATAGACCGACAGGCCCGCGCTCACCGAACCGCCCGGCGAGTTGATGTAGAGGTGGATGTCCTTGTCGGGGTTCTCGCTCTCGAGAAAGAGCATCTGCGCGACGACGAGGTTGGCCGTCTGGTCGGTTACCGGCCCGACCATGAAGATGATCCGCTCGCGCAGCAAGCGGCTGTAGATGTCGTAGGCGCGCTCGCCGCGCCCCGACGTTTCGATGACGATCGGGACCATGCCCAGGCCGGTGGTTTCAAGCGCGCTCATCAAATGCCTCGTTGCTTTCCAGGAACCCCAAACTCGGGGTCGATTATGAGACGGCAAGAAGGCGCGGCGAGCGGCCACCCCTGGCCGTTCGGCGAGGCGGCGTACGCGCGGCCGTTCAACCGGCCATCAACTCGTCGAACGGCACCGTCTTCGGCGTGACCTTGGCACGCTCGAGCACGTGGTTGGCGACGTTGTTCTCGACCACGACTGCCTCGACCTCGGCCATTCGCTGCCGGTCGCTCAGGTACCAGCGCATGACCTCGCTCGGCTTCTCGTAGCTTTGCGAAAGCTCTTCGATGTGCGCCTGCAGTTGATCCGGTTTGGCTTGCAGGTTCTGGCTGCGAACCAGTTCGCCCACGACCAGCCCGAGCCGGACCCGCCGTTCGGCCTGGGCCTGGAACATCTCGGGCGGGATCGGCGCCGTGTCGGCGTCTTTCATGCCGCGCTTCTTCAGGTCGGCGCGCATGTCCTGGATCATCCGCTCGGTCTCGCCGGCGACGAGTGATTTCGGAACCTCGAGCTCGGCCGCCTTGACCAGCGCGTCCATCACGCTCGCCTTGTTCCTGGCCTGGACGCGGAACTTGACTTCGCGTTCGAGGTTCTTGCGTACGTCGGCGCGCAGGGCCTCGACCGTACCGCCGCCGATGCCGAGCGCCTTGGCGAACGCCTCGTCGACCGGCGGCAGATGCTGCGCCTCGATCTTCTTCAAGGTCACCGTGAAGTCGGCTTCCTTGCCGGCCACGTCCTTGCCCTGGTAGTCGGCCGGGAACTGGAGCGGAAAGGTCTTGGAGTCGCCCGACTTCATGCCGCGCACGGCGGCGTCGAACTGCTCGAGCATCTGGCCTTCGCCGATCACGAACTGGAAGCCTTCGGCCTTGCCGCCATCGAAGGCGACGCCGTCGACCGTGCCCGCGAAATCGATGGTCACACGGTCGTCCGGCGCGGCCGGTTCGACAGCCGGGCGCTGCTGGAAGGTGCGGCGCTGCTTTCTCAGGATCTCGAGCGTCTTGTCGACGGCGTCGTCGCCGACCTCGGTCGAAACGCGCTCGACCTCGGCGGCGCCCAGGTCGCCGATCTTCACCTCGGGGTAGACCTCGAAGGTCGCATCGAAAGCGACCTCACCTTCCGGTGCGCCTTCCTTCTCGGTGATCCGCGGCGGACCGGCGACGCGCAGCTTCGCTTCGTTGACGGCCTCCGAAAACACCTGGCCGACCTTGTCGTTGAGCACTTCGCTGTGCACCGAGTATCCATAGCGTTGCGAGACCACGCTCATCGGCACCTTGCCGGGACGAAAGCCATCGGCTTTCACGGTACGCGACAAGCGGCGCAATCGCGACTCGACTTCGGAGGCGATCGTCGCTGCCGGCAGCGACAGGGTGATCCGACGCTCGAGCTTGTCGAGCGTTTCAACTTGAACGGCCATGATGTTC
>JAYSMB010000145.1:0-9629 GCA_043725065.1 Burkholderiales bacterium | reverse complement strand
TCGGCAAGGTGCCGGGCAGCGCGCCGTAGCGGCTGTCGACGAAGATGGCGCCGAACTCTTCGCGGCTTTGCAAGAAGCGAACCAGGTTGGTGACCGTGGTCGCATCGTGGTCGGGAACGTAGAAGTAGTCGGAGCCGCCGTTGGTGGCGATGACGATGCCGGTCGCGGGCAGCGTCGCCGGCACCTTGAAGCTCGCCACCGGCGTGGTCAGCGTTGCGCTCACCGCCTGGTACTTGGCATTGGCGGCGCCGCACAAGGCACCGGTGGTGTCGACGCCGACCGCATGGACGGCCGAGCCGTCGGCCTTGATGCCGGCCATCGGCGTCGTGCTGCAGCCGTTGCCGTCGAACGCCTTGAAGCCCGCGAACGTGAGGAGGTCGGCGCTGCGCACGTCGCCGGAGACCGAGAAGCCCTTGACCGGATCGGGCGCGCCGAGCGACGCGTTGGTGACGCTGCCGGTGACCGAGGTGCTGGCCGTGATGGCGCGCAGCGGAAACAGCTGGGTCGGGCCCGACACGTTGCTGTGGCCGTGATCGGAGACGACGATGATGTTGGTCGTCGCGTCGAGACCGTTCGTCTTCAGTGCCGCCTGCAACTCGCCTAGGCGCGCATCCTGCGACTGCAGCGCCTTGTGATAGTTGGCCGAGCCCGGGCCGTAGGCGTGCTCGGTGTTGTCGGGCGTGCGAAACCAGATCAGCGACAGGTCGGGCAGCTTCTTGGGCAGGATGTACTGCGTGAACAGGCCGAGCATGTACTTGTTGGCTGCATCCTCAGGCGGCCCCTGGGTCGTGTCGGTCGCGTCGCGGGCCTGGATGCCGTTGGGCAAGACGAAGGTCAGCGCGCCGGCACGGGCGGTCGGGTTGCCGTTGCTCGCGGCGAGCGTGATCGTGCCGGCCGGATAGGCAAAAGTCGTGTTCAGCGGCAGGGCGAAGTTGGCGGCCTGCAGCTCGGTGGCCAGCGACTGCGGCAGCACCGCGTTCTCGTCGACGAAGAAGCCGCCGCGGTCCAGGTCCTGGAGGTAGGCCGCGCCCGACTTGCCGAGCGCGAGCGTCTTGAGGCCTGCCTCCTGCGCCGTCTTGAACAGCGACTTGACGAGCAGCAGCTGGCCGCCGTAGTAGGCGTCGAGCGTGGTCAGGACGGCGTAGTCCTCGGTGAAGACGGGGTCCGCATAGTCCTGGTTGCCACCGGCCGCCGACTTGCCGACCGGAATGGGTTGCGCCGCACCGGCCTGCGGCGGCGTCCAGAAGGTGTTGCCGTAGAAGCCCGATGTCTTCGGGAACGAGCCGGTCGCGAACGACGAGCCGTTCATCATCGTGAAGGTCGGGTAGGTCGAATGGTTGTCCGCGAACTGAACGCCCTGCTGGCGCAGCGCGAACAGGTTGGGCGTGTCGGTCGGGTTGATCGAATCGGGCCGGAGGCCGTCCCAGACCATGATGATGGTGCGCTGCGGCGGCGCCGCGGCGGTGGGGGCGCTGTCGGAGCCGCCGCAGGCCGACAGGCCCGTCAGTGCGAAGCAGAGGCCGGTGGTGATGAGAGAAAGACGCATGGGGCTGGTCCGGTCGAAGGAAAGGGCAGGGGGTTCGACCGGCGACGATAGGCAGCGCGTGTGACCGATTGATGATGGATCCGTGATGACGGACCCCGCACCAGGCCGCGCGCTGCGGCGCAGTGTTCCGTCAGGCGGGCTGGCCCTCCTCGCTGCCCCGCGCGTCGCCCCTGCCCGGCCCGCAGCCGCGCCCGAACCGCTCACGTTCCTCGTCGCTCATCCGGCTCCAACGATCGGCCATGCCATGGCGCCAGTGGCCGTGACGGCCGCGGCCTCTGAATCCGCCGACCAGCAAACGGGCCAGGGCGAACAGGCCGACGGCCTGCCAGAAGCCGATCAGATGGCCACCGAAAGTAGCCGGTGCGAGCCAGTTCCACAAGCTCATGATCACGAAGCCGATCGCGCCGATCGCCAGCGCGGCAACCATGACGATTCTCAGAAGCTTCCAGGCCTTCCTCAGGACGAAGTCGCGTTTCATTTCATTCCTCTCGGGTTGAAAATTCGTTGTGGTTGACCTGCAGACGGCGGCGCAGGTGCAGAACCGCGTGACGCTTTCGCGAGAGCAGCGTGTTGACACCGATGCCGGACTCGGCGGCGAGGCTCTTGAAGCTGCGCCCTTCGAGCTCGTGGGCGATGAAGACATCGCGTTGCTCCGCTGGCAGCTCGGCCAGCGCGGCTTCGAGCCTGTCGAGCAGGAGGCGATTCGCATAGCGCGCCTCCGGTCCCGCTTGCGCCGGCGCGATGCGCTCGTCGGCCTGGCGCTCGTCCGTGCCGTCGTCCGGCGCCGGCTCGAATGGACCGGACGCCTTGCGCCGGAAGCGATCGGCGATCCGATTCGCCGCCACGCGAGAAAGCCATGCTCCGACGTTCTCGATCGGCGTGGCCACGCGCGTGGCCAGGATCAGCTCCGAGAACACGTCCTGGACGATGTCTTCCGCGTCACAGGCGTCGGCCACGCGGCGTCGAATGAAGGCGCGCAGTCGCCGCGCTTCGCGCCGGAAGACGGCGGCGATCGCGCTGTCTTGCAGAGCAAGAGCGGCGACGGGAAGATCGGCGAAGTCAGCGGACATGTCTGATGGTTTGACGAACGCGCCTTCGAAATATTGCCTTCTGGCAGCCTCGCGGCCGCCAGCCGTGCAGGGTCATCGACATGTCATGGCGATTGGCTGGATTGCAAAGGCTCGTCGATCCGGGGTGCTTTCACCGAAGCTTCACGCGCCCGACCGCGCCCGGTCACGAAGCGGAGTGACCATGCGAGTCCATGGATCGCGATGCTTCCTTCCTGCGCGCATGGACCGGATCGGCGGCGACAGCCGGCCAGCGCTACCGCAGCATCTGGATCTCCGACCTCCACCTCGGCACGCCCGGCTGCCAGGCGCATGCGCTGCTCGACTTCCTGAAGACGGTCGAGTGCGAGACCCTGTTCCTGGTCGGCGACATCGTCGACGGCTGGCAGTTGCGGCGCAACTGGTACTGGCCGCAGTCGCACAACGACGTCGTGCAAAAGCTGCTGCGCAAGGCGCGCAAGGGCACCCGCGTCATCTTCGTTCCCGGCAACCACGACGAGTTCGCGCGCCGCTATGTCGGCCTCGAGTTCGGTGGCATCGAGGTCGCCGACGACTGGATCCACGTCACCGCAGATGGCCGGCGCATCTGGGTGACGCACGGCGATCTGTTCGACGGCGTCGTGCAGTGCGCGAAGTGGCTGGCCCACGTCGGCGACCGGATGTACGAGTTCACCTTGCGTCTCAACCGCCATCTCAATTCGCTGCGCGCGCGGCTGGGCCTGCCGTACTGGTCGCTTTCGGGCTACCTGAAGCACAAGGTCAAGCGCGCGGTCAGCTACGTCGGCGACTTCGAGGCGGCGGTCGCGCGCGAGGCGCGGCGGCGCGGCGTGCAAGGCGTCGTCTGCGGCCATATCCACCGCGCCGAGCTGCGCGAGATCGACGGCATCCTCTACGCCAACGACGGCGACTGGGTCGAGAGCCTGACCGCCCTCGTCGAGCACGGCGATGGCCGGCTCGAGATCGTCGACTGGTCGCTGCGCGCGAGCGCGCGCGAGACAGCTCCGCGACCACGCTCCAAAGTCCAGTCAGGCGAAGTCATCGCGTGAAGATCGCGATCGTCACCGATGCATGGACGCCGCAGGTCAACGGCGTCGTGACGACTCTCGCCGACCTGAAGCAGCGGCTGGGCGCCGTCGGCCACGAGATCGCGATGGTCGAGCCCTCGGCTTTTCGCCGGCTGCGCTGCCCCGGCTACCCGGAGATCGAACTGGCCTGGCGAGCCGGCACCGAGGTCGAGCGACAGCTCGACGCGATCGCGCCCGACGCGATCCACATCGCCACCGAGGGGCCGCTCGGGCTGGCCGCGCGGGCCTACTGCCTGCGTCGGCGCCTGCCGTTCACGACCGCCTTCCACTCGCGCTTTCCGGAATTCCTGACCGCCGCGGTCGGCCTGCCTGCGAGCTGGGGCTATGCGGCGATGAGGCGCTTTCACGCACCTTCGTCGGGCGTGATGGTGCCGTCTTCCGGGACGACCGAGATCCTGGTGCGCTACGGCTTTACCAACTTGCGACGCTGGTCGCACGGCATCGACCTCGAGCTGTTTCGCCCGACGCCGGACGCTGGGCTCGACCTGCCCCGACCGCTGTTCCTGTTCGCCGGCCGCATCTCGCCGGAGAAGAACCTCGAGGCCTTTCTGCGCCTCGACCTGCCGGGCTCCAAGCTGGTCTGCGGCGGCGGGCCGCTACTGGAACGCTATCGCCGCGAATACCCGCAGGTGCACTGGCGCGGCTCGACGCCGCGCTGTGAGCTGGTCGCGATCTATGGCGCTGCCGATGCCTTCGTCTATCCGAGCCGCACCGACACCTTCGGCCTGGTGATGCTCGAAGCCCTGGCCTGCGGCACACCCGTCGCCGCCTATCCCGTCGCGGGTCCGCTCGACGTGGTGGGCGGGTCCGACGGCGGCGTGCTCGACACCGATCTGCGTCGTGCCGCGCTCGCGGCGCTGAACGTGCCGCGCGAGCGGGCACGCGCTCGCGCGCTGGAGTTCGACTGGGACCGGGTGAGTCGCCAGTTCCTCTCGCATCTCGCGCCGATCCGCCGCTGGAAGCCGGACGCGGGCTATCCCGCCATCGCGCAGCTCGCCTGATTGCCCGGTTCGAGTCGCCTTGTCCGGCGACATGACTATGCTCGGGACATGAGCGAGATCGAACTGAAATTCGGCGTCGATGCGAAACGCGCCGCCGCGATCGACGCGGCGTTGCGTCGATTGCCGTCGCGGCGTATCTCGATCGAATCGCGCTACTTCGACAGCGACGACTTCTGCCTGGCCCGCGCCGGCCTGTCGCTGCGCCTGCGCCGCACCGGTCGACTCTGGGAGCAGACGCTGAAGGCGCGGACGAGCAGCGTTGTCGAGCGACTCGAGGAGACGGTTCCACGTCCCGGTAGATGGGGAAAGGATGGCCCCGCGCCGGCTCCGGAGCTCCATGACGGGACGGCCGCCGGCAAGCTCTTGCGCAGCGCCCGCGCGCACGCCGAGACGCCGGTGGCGCTCCGGCACGTCTGCACCAGCGACATCGTGCGCCGCAGCGTCGAGATCGCGGCCGGCGACGCACGCGTCGAGGTCGCTTTCGATCACGGCGTGATCCGCGCCGATGCCGACTCGACGCCGGTCTGCGAGGTCGAATACGAGCTCAAGCAGGGCGATGCCAGGGCGCTGATCGAATTCGGACGCGCCGGCGTTCGCGAGCACGGGCTGTGGCTGAGCACGCTATCGAAGGCGGCGCGCGGCGATCGGCTGGCCCGGCGCGCAGCTGAGGTCCCGGCCGTGAAGGCCAGGGCGCCGCGCCTCGACCGCAAGATGCCTGGGCCGATGATTCTTCGGGCCGTGCTGAAGTCCTGTCTCGATCAGGTGCTCGGGAACGCCAGCGAGCTCGCGGCGGGACACCGCGATGCCGAATCCATCCATCAGTTGCGCGTCGGCCTGAGGCGCATGCGGACCGCCTGGCGAGAGCTCGGGCCGCTGGCCGGGCGCGACAATTCGGCCTGGGAGCCACCGCTCACCGACGCCTTCCGGGCCCTGGGCGCCTACCGCGATCTCAACACGGTCGTCGCGTCGCTGCGGTCGCGCCTGGCCGAGGCGGGTTCGCCCGAGCCGACGCTTCGAACACCGACGCAAGCGGTCGCCGATCCGGTGCAGATCGTCCGGGCGAAGGGCTTCCAGTGCGCGCTGCTCGATGTCCTGGCACTGACTTTCGGCACGACGCCATCGGGCGTCGGCGGCGCAGTCGCTCCCGCCGTTGCAAAGGGCACCCGCGAGGCCCAGGCGCTCGGCTTTGTCGGTTCGCGCCTGGGCGTGTTGCACGGCCATCTCGAGCACGGTGCGAAGACCTTCAGGCGCGCGAGCCATGAAGCCCAGCATCGGGTGCGCAAGCGCTTCAAGCGGCTGCGCTATCTTGCCGAGCTGGTCGCCTCGCTTTACCCGGCGAGCCGCGTCGATCGCTATCTCGACGCACTGCGCCCGGCGCAGGATGCGCTCGGCACGCACGTCGATCTGCTGGTCGGCCTCGGGATCGCCCGCGCGGCCGCGCTGAGCGGAGACGCCAACGCATGGTTCAACGTCGGCTGGCTCACCGCGCAACTCGAGGCGAGCGCGCGCCGATGCGGAAAGGCGCTCGCCCGCGCCGCGAAGGCAAAACCATTCTGGAAGCGCCGCGGCCGCTGACGCCGCGGGCGAGAGGAAGCGTCAAGCGTCTTCGGCGCCCAGAAAATGCCGGCGATGGCGGCGCGGCAAGCCGTCGAAAGTCATCAGCATCGGCAGGTCGGCGGTGTTGAAGTCCGGGTCCCGCGCCGGCGGGCCGAGCAACTCGGCGCCGCAGCGCAGGTAGCCGCGGATCAAAGCCGGCGTCTCGACGTTCAGGTCGTCGCGCAGCGACCCGATCGCCAGCGGATGAAGCGGCACGACGCGGCGCTCGGGCGGCGCGAGATGCACCGCCGAAAGCTGGCGCCAGAGGCTGGCCGCGGCATGGCCGCCGTCGCCCGTGCCGACGCTGGCGCAACCGAACGCGACGTCCAGGCCGTGCAGGACCATGAACTCGCCGAGCGCGCTCCACAGCGCGAGGATCGTGCCTCCGGTGCGCCAGGCCGGGTGGATGCAGGAACGGCCCAGCTCGGCCATGCGCGAGCGCATCGGCGCGAGCCGGCCGAGATCGAACTCGGTCTCGCTGTAGAAGCCGCCGGCGCGCCGTGCCGCGTCTGGCGTGAGCACGCGATAGGTGCCGACGACCTCGTGCACTTCCTCGCCCGGAAAGATCGCTCGCACCAGCAGGTGGGCGCAGAAATCGTCAAAGCGATCGGCGTCGTGGCCGGGCGGCGTTCCGGCAACGGGATGCAGGCGCGCGCCCATCTCGCCGGCGAAGACCTGATAGCGCAGGCGCTGAACGCGGCGCAGATCGCAGACCGAATCGGCCCACGTCGCCTCGAGCCGGATCGGCGTCTTGCGCGAGGTCGAAGCCTCGCGCGGTTGCCGCCAGGGCCGCTCGGATTCGCGAACGACATCGGGAACGAATTGCATGGATCACCTCTCGCCTGAACGCGAGCGATGCTGCAAGTCTTGCGTGACCGCGCGGTGAAGCCGGCATGGCGCGGCAATGACCGCGCGGTCCCGGAAACCTCAGCCAAGGATCTCGAGAATGCTCCACATCTCCTCTGCGACGCGGCGCATGTGGAGATCGGGATTGGCTTCCTGCATGCCGGCATCGTCGATGCCCTGGGCGGCGGCCTTCAACTCGGCCAGTGTCGATTCCGAGAGAAGACGGGCGATCGTCTTCAGGACGATGCCATGCGCCACGAGGCGGGCCTCGAGTTCGCGGATGCGGTCGGCAGCTTCGTCGTGAACGGGTGATGTCGGCATGGCTTGCAAGCATAAGCGGCACGGAAGCGGAGCGCGAGCGCCGGCAAACATCCCGGATCGACGGAGAATCTTGCGCGAGGGTGTAGGAATGTTCCGACTTCGGAGCCGCCCGGATCGGGGCGACATGAAGGGCTACGCGGTTGCCGCGGCACGCCCGGCGCGCGTGCCGTGGGAAAGCGCTTCCTCGAACACCGAGTACGCCGACAGGTCGGCATGGGCGAACTGAACACGCCGTTGCGGCGAGGCGAGCGCGTGCAACGCGGCACCGCTGCGCACACCGGGCGCGGGAATGCTCATCGCGTGGCCGTAGCGCATGAGGTCGGCGCGGAGCAGCTTGGCCGGCAGGTCCGGGTGCAACACGGCCAGCGCGGCAACGATCCGCGCCGCCCACGTACGCCAGTCCTCGTTCAGAAGCCGCGCGCGGTTGGCCATGAGCTCGGCGATGCTGTTGCCGCCGAGTTCACGATACACGGTGAGCACGGTCGGCCCGGCGAACGGTCGCGTGCTCTGGTGCATGGCGTCGACGTAGCCGAGACCCATGTCACCGTAGGGCACGTTGTCCCATGAGGGCGGCGCGCCCGGATGATCGTCGAGTGCGGCACCGAGATGCAGGTTGGCGACCAGCCAAGGCGCGTAGCGCATGGACTTCGCTGCGTCGAGCAAGGCCGGCGAAGGCGATTCGAGCAGGCGCGCCGAGATGAACAGCGGCGTCGCGAGGACGACGCGTGGTGCGATCCAGCGTTCGCTTTGCGTGGTGGCGGCGTTCCACGCGTCGACGCTCACTTCGTCGCGGCCTTCGCGCACACGCAGGACGACCCGGCCCGGTCGCAGACGATCGCCGAGCGGTGCGGCGAGCCGCTCGGCGAGCCAGGCGTTGCCTTCGGGCCAGGTGAGGATGCCTTCGCCGGCGTCGGCGCCTGAAGGCAAGTCCCTGCCCGGCGCGCGAAAGCCGTGCCGGCTTGCGAAGTAATGCAGTCCGGCCCACGCCGAAACCTGCGCCGCACCGGCGCCGTAGTCGTCGCGGCAGCAGTAGTCGAGGTACCAGCGCAAGGCCGGTGCACGGAGGCCGCGCGCGTCGAGCCAGGCGGCGAACGTCGTCGCATCCAGCGCGTCCAGCGCCGCGCTCCAACGCGAGCGCGCACTGGGGATGGCGAACGCTTCGTGGTCACCCGCTTCGGCCACGGCGGCGCTGAATGCGCGGTAGTCGGCCAGCGTCGTTGCGCGCTCGCCGACCGGCAGGGCCTCGAGCGGTGGCAACAGACCTTCACGCCAGCCGCCGGCGATGAAGAGGCGCTCCTGCGGGCTGTGACAGAGCATGCGCTCGTCGTAGACCGGGCGGCCGTACTGCGTCTTCCTGACGCCGAGCTCTTCGAGCAGGTCGATCACTTCGATGGCGCTGTCGCCGGGAACGGGCAGGTAGTGCGCGCCGAGCGGGCAACGCATGCCGGCGATGCGGTGGCCCCGGCTGTTGCCGCCCGCGGCATCTTCGAGCTCGAGCACACGCACGTCGTCGACGCCAGCCTTGAGAAGAGCGCGTGCCGCGGCGAGCCCGGCGATGCCGGCGCCGACAACGAGAGCGCCAGCGCGGCGCGTCACCGAAGGCTCGGGCAAGGCGCCCGATTTCGCGGCCGGCAGCGCGCCACGAAGCAAGTGGCCGCGCTCGTGGGCGGCGCCGATCCAGCCACCGTCGTAGCTCGCTTCGGCATGGCGCGAACAGCCGGCGAGGGGCGCGATCAACGACAAGGACGCGCCGAGAACGCTGCGCCGGTTCGGCCCGTTCGAGGGGCCATTCACCGTTGCACCTTGCCCCACTCGTCTTCGAAAGTCTGCACCAGTACCTGGTTGGACAGGCGATTGACTTCGGTCGGCACGCGCGCCATGTCGGGCGGGAACTCGAACAGGACGGGCAGCCCCGCGACATCGAGAAAGCGCAGGCCCGACGGCAGCGCCGCGGGTGCCTGGAACGGACGCCGGCTGGCGATGACGAAGCCCCATTCGCCGAAGCTCGGCACGTGCGCGTGGTACGGCGCGGTCGTGAGCCCCGCCGCTTCGAGCGTGGTCACGACGGTCCAGAAACTCTTTCGCGCGATCAGCGGCGAGGTGGTCTGGATCACGGCATAACCGCTTGCCGAAAGATGGCGATCGACGAGCTCGTAGAAGGTCTTGG
>JAYSMB010000144.1:0-5634 GCA_043725065.1 Burkholderiales bacterium | reverse complement strand
TTCTACACCAAGACGTCGCGCACCCTGCTGTTTTGGAGCGCGTTCATCCTCACCCGGCCGCTCGGCGCCACGGTGGGCGACCTGCTCGACAAGCCGCTGGCCAGCGGCGGGCTGGCGTTGAGCCGTTATTCCGCCTCGGCGGCGCTGGCGGTCTTCATCATGGCCTGCATCCTGTTCCTGCCCCAAAGAGCGGGCAGTCATCGCCGCTAGCTGCGTCACACCCGGGAACCACAGGCATGCCGCACTGGACCTCTCTCGCGCCCACCGTGCTCGCCTCGTTCATGGCCTCGATGGTCGAGTTCGTCGAGGCCCTGACCATCGTGCTGGCGGTGGGAATCGTGCGTGGCTGGCGGTCCGCCTTGCTGGGAACGAGCGCCGCGCTCGCCGTGCTGCTGGCACTGGCGGCGCTGCTCGGTCCTTCACTGGCGCGAATCCCGCTGCCGGTCGTGCAACTCGTCGTCGGCACGCTGCTGCTGATGTTCGGCCTTCGCTGGTTGCGCAAGGCGGTCCTTCGCGCTGCCGGGGTCCTGGCGCTGCACGACGAAGCGAAGGCGTTCGAGGAAGAGACCGCCTCGCTCCGCGGCGTCGGCCGGGCACCGGGCAGCGGCGTCGACAAGGTGGCGTTCGGTGCTTCGTTCAAGATCGTCATGCTCGAAGGCATCGAAGTGGTGTTCATCGTCATCGCCATCGGCGCTGGCGGCCCGCTCATCGTGCCCGCTTCGCTGGGCGCGGGACTGGCGCTGCTGGTGGTCGTCGCGTTGGGCTTCGCCGTGCACCGTCCCTTGGCCAGCATCCCCGAGAACACGCTCAAGTTCGGGGTCGGCGTCCTGCTGTCGGCGTTCGGCAGTTTCTGGGTCGCGGAGGGGATCGGGCTGGAGTGGCCCGGCGGCGACTGGGCGATCCTGGCGTTGATCGGCGTCTATCTTGTGGTCGCGCTGGCGTTGGCTCGCCTTTGCGCGCAATTTCACCGGACTCGCGCGGAGCGAGTGAAGCCGGCGGCGCGGGTCGACGCGAAAGAATTCGGCGCGCTCGCAACGATCGCTGGCGAGTTGTGGGGGCTGTTCGTGGACGATGCCTGGCTCGCGGGCGGCGTCGTCGCCTGGGTGCTTGCCGCATGGGCGATGCACGCGAGCGCGGGGTTTTCGGTGGCATGGATCTGCGTGCTCTTCGCCGTGGGCCTGAACCTTGTGCTCGCCGTGAGCGCAGCACGCCGCGCCGCGACATGAAGAAAGTCGTGTGACGGCAAGCGGACTCAAGGGCCGAGCCGTTGCACGACCTCCGAAGCGATCGCCAGGCTCGCGGTCAGGCCGGGCGATTCGATGCCGTACAGGTTCATCAGTCCGGCGACGCCGTGCGTTTGCGGACCTTGCAGAAAGAAGTCGCGCACTGCTTCGCCCGGCCCCTGCACCTTGGGCCTGACGCCGCTGTAAGCCGGCGTCAGTGACCCCTCTTTCAGTCCCGGCCAGTAACGCCGGATGGCGGCGTAGAACGCGGCGCTGCGGGCCGGATCGACGGCGTAGTCGATGGCGTCGGGCGAATCGACAGCGAGCCATTCCACGTCGGGCCCGAACCGGGCCTGGCCGGCGAGGTCGAGCGTGAGGTGCACGCCGAGCCCGCCGGGTTCGGGCACCGGATAGATGAGTCGCGTGAACGGCGAGCGGCCGGCCAGCGAGAAGTAGTTGCCCTTGGCGAACCACGATCCGGGGATGTGCGCCGCGGCCAGCCCGTCGATGCGGCGTGCGACCGTCTGGGCGTGCAGGCCGGCGGCATTGACCAGGATCCCGGCCTCGATTTCGAGCGGCGCCGCACCACCGACCCGAAGCACGAACCCGTCGTCGCGAACGATCGCGCTCTCGAGAGGCGAGCGCAGTACGAGCCCGCCGCCGGCCCGCTCAAGATCGCCCAGGTAGGCAAGCATCAGCGCGTGGCTGTCGACAATGCCGGTCACTGTGGAAAGCAGCGCAGCCTCGCCTTGCAATGCCGGTTCGAGCTCGCGGGCCTGGGCGCCGCTCAGCCAGCGCAGACCGTCCACGCCGTTGGCGATGGCGCGCCGTTCGATCGCTTTGAGCAGTTCGACCTGCCCCGGCGTTGCTGCAACGATCAGCTTGCCGCAGCGTTCCTGTCCGACGCCATGCGTTTCGCAGTATCGATAGAGCGCCTCGCGGCCGGCCACGCAGAGTCGTGCCTTCAAGGAACCGGTCGCGTCGTAGATGCCGGCATGGATGACCTCGCTGTTGCGTGAACTAATACCGTTGCCGATGCCCGATTCGGCTTCGAGCACGAGCGTTTCGAGCCCGTGCAAGGCGAGTGCGCGAGCCACCGCGAGACCGACCGCGCCGGCACCCACCACCACCGCATCGATCCGGTCCAAGACGCCGCCTTTGCTCGAGTCGAAGCCAGTATGAACGACCCCGCGGCGGCCTCGCGAACCGCTCGACGATCTACGAGCGCTCCGCCTCGCGCTCCATCTCCTTCAGCATCCGCTCCAGCCGGTCCTTGAGCTTTTCGGTCGTCAACTGTTCGCGAAAGCGCTCGACCATGAGCGGCAAGGCGAACGGGCTCGGTACCGTGAGCTCGACGAACACGACCTTCTGCTCGCGCATGCGCTTCAGCACTGCCGCCAACCGCTTGATGTCCAGCTCCTGGCTCAGCACTTCGCTTTGCGCCTGGCTGAGCAACATGTTGTCGGAGTCGTACTTCCTGAACACCTCGTAGAACAGCGTGCTCGACGCTTGAAGTTGCCGCGTGCTCTTGGGCTGGCCGGGGTAGCCGGTCGAGACGAGTCCCGACACGCGGGCGATCTCGCGAAAGCGCCGCCGCGCCAGCTCGCTCGAGTTCAAGCTCGCGAGCACGTCGTGCGGCAGATCGCCTTCGCCGAACAGGCTCTGGTCGCGCAGGCCCGCGGTGTCGACGGGCAAGGCGCTCAGCAGCTCGAGCCCATAGTCGTTGATCGAAATGCTGAAGGTGTTGGGCGCGTCCTTCGCCATCCGCCAGGCGAGCAGGCTGCCCAGGCCGATGTGCGCGTTGCGGCCGGCGAATGGGTAGAGGAAGAGATGCTGGCCTTCGCGCGAGACGAGCTTCTCGATCAATATCGTTTTCGGCGTCGGGATGCGCGAGAGATGGGCTTGGGTCTCGAGCATCGGCCGCGCCGCTTCGAGCTCGGGCTCGAAGAAGTCGCCCTGCGCGGCACCGGCCAGAACGTCGAGCACGGCGTCGGCCAGCTCGTTCGAGAGCGGCATCTTGGCGCCGGCCCAGCTGATCATCGCGCCGCGCTTGCCGACGGCGCGCTTCACGTAGGCCGTCATCTCTTCGGTGCGGATGAACTCGAGGCTGCGGCCGGCAAAGACGAAGTGGTCACCACGACGCAGACGCGCGATGAAGCCTTCTTCGACCGTGCCGATGCGCCCGCCCGACAGGTACTTCACCTGCATCGACGAGTCGGAGACGATGGTGCCGATGCCGAGCTTGTGCCTGCGCGCCACGCCCCGGTCGGGAACGCGGTAGAGGCCGTCGACCTCCCTGACGCGGTGGTACTCCGGATAGGCCGGGAGACTGTCGCCGCCCTTGACGACGAAGTCGAGCGCCCACTGGAACTCGGCGCGCGTGAGCTTGCGGTAGGCCCAGGCGTGGCGCACTTCGTCGAACAGCTCGTCGGCGACGAAGCCGCCGCCGAGCGCGATCGTGACGAGGTGCTGCACCAGCACGTCGAAGGGCTTGTCGGGCGTGCCGCGCTTCTCGATCTGGCCGGCCTGCGCGGCACGCCGCGCGGCCACCGCCTCGACCAGCTCGAGCGTGTGGGTCGGCACCAGCGTGATGCGACTCGCACGCCCCGGTGCGTGGCCGCTGCGTCCGGCGCGCTGCAGCAATCGCGCGACGCCTTTGGCCGAGCCGATCTGCAGCACGCGCTCGACCGGCAGGAAGTCGACGCCGAGGTCGAGCGATGAGGTCGCCACCACCGCTTTGAGAGTGCCTTCTTTCAGGCCCATCTCGACCCAGTCGCGCACTTCCTTGTCGAGCGAGCCGTGATGCAGGGCGACGACGCCGGCCCACTCGGGCCGCAGTTCGAGCAGCAACTGGTACCAGATCTCGGCCTGCGAACGGACGTTGACGAAGACCAGCGTGGTCGACGATTTCTCGATCTCTTCGACCACCGGAAGCTGCATCTGCTTGCCGAGGTGGCCGCCCCAGGAGAAGCGGCCGGGGTTGATGGGAAGAAGGGTATCGATGACGAGGTTCTTTTCGACGCGGCCTTGCACGAGAAGACCCTCACTCGCAGTGCGCGACCCGGCTTGCAAGCCGGGCCCGGATGCTGAGCCGAGCAGGACTTGCATGGCTTCGGGCAGGTTGCCCAGCGTGGCGCTGAGGCCCCAGACGATCAGCGCCGGATTCCAGCGCTTCAGGCGCGCGATGGCGAGTTGCACCTGCACGCCGCGCTTGTTGCCCATCAGCTCATGCCACTCGTCGACGATCACGGTGTGCACGCTGGAGAGCTCGGCTTGCGCGTTTTCGCGCGTCAGCATGAGGCTCAGCGATTCTGGCGTCGTGATGAGCGCGGTCGGAAAGCGCCGGTCCTGCCTGGCGCGCTCCGATGCCGGCGTGTCGCCGGTGCGGATGCCGACTGTCCAGCCAAGACCGAGGTCTTCGAGCGGCGCCCGGGTCGCCCGCGCCGAGTCAGCCGCGAGCGCGCGCATCGGCGTGAGCCAGACGACGCCGAGGGGCGGCGCGTGAGCCGGCTTCGCGACGATGCCGAGCTTGGCGGCCCGAGCCATCGCGCCGAACCAGACGGCGTAGGTCTTGCCCGATCCGGTCGTCGCGTGGAGCAGGCCGCTGCGGCCCGCGGCCATCGCTGCCCAGACATCGCGCTGGAAAGCGAAGGGCTGCCAGCCACGCGCGGCAAACCAGGCATCGCATGGCGATGGGAGCCCGGTCACCGAGTTCTCAGGCCTTCGTGCGCTGGCGCTTCCTGCGTTCATAGCGTGTCATCAGCGGCGTCACCGAAACGCCGTGCACGACGATCGACGCGACGACGACAGAGAACACCAGCGCGCCGAGGTTGGCGGAGAGTTCGCGGCCAAGGCCGTGGTTGATCGCATACATCAGGTAGTAGAGCGAGCCGATGCCGCGAATGCCGAACCAGCCGATCAGGACGCGCTGCGAGCCCGAAGTGCTCGACCGAAACAGGCCGACCGCGACCGCCGCCGGCCGGATCACGACGAGCAAGGCGCCGACCAACCCCCAGGACGCGAGCCGCCACTCGACCGCCCAGAGCAGCATGCCGATCGCGACCACCGCGGCGACTTCGCCGATCCGCTCGATCTGCTCGTTGAAGGCGAGCACCGCATGCGCCATGAAGGCCGGCGCGTGTTTGGGATCGGTCGCGACCTGCTCGGCATGCGAGGCGTCGGGATCGGCGTGCGCTTCAGCGGCAATCTCGGCCGAACGCTTGCGCTGCGCCGCGGCCTTGCCCGACGCGGCTGCCGGCTCGCCCGACGCTGCCGCCGCGCTGGCTTTCTGCTCGAGCCGGCGCAAGGCGACGCCGGCTGCGAACACCGCCAAAAAACCGTAGCCCTGGGCCAGACTGGCCAGGCCATAGGCCAGGCCGATCAGGCCGAGCGAGAGAAAGTTGTCGAGGCC
>JAYSMB010000143.1:0-4659 GCA_043725065.1 Burkholderiales bacterium | reverse complement strand
ACGGCGTTCGAGCCCGAAGACCTGCACATCGCGACGCTGGTCGGCGCCCTGAACCAGCTCAACTGCGGCACGACCACGCTGGTCGACTGGTGCCACAACAACCGCACGCCGCAACACAGCGACGCCGCGATCGAAGGCCTCTTGCAGTCGGGTATCCGCGCGACCTTCCGGCACGGCACGCCCAAGCCGGATCCCACGCCCGGCGAGCGCCCGTTCTGGGAAGTGCCGCATCCGCGCGCCGAGCTGGAACGCCTGATCGAGCGCCATCAAGGCAACCCCCTGCTCGAGATCGGCGCGGCCGTGCTCGGTCCGCACTACTCGACGCTCGAGGTCGCGCCGCACGACTTCCGGATGGCGCGCGCGCTGGGCGTCATCGCCTCGCCGCACCAGGGCGGCGGCCCGGCGCGAACGCCCGAGGGCTGGGACCGGTCGAGACCGAGGGCCTGCTCGGCCCGCACGTCAACATCGTTCACGGCCATGCCTTGAGCGACGCGCAGCTGAAGCGTATCTGCGAGCTCGGCATGAGCTTTTCGGCGGCCGCCGAAAGCGAGATGTCGCAAGGCCACTTCCAGCATGCTCATTTCGATACCCTCCCCGGTTGCGGCGATCCTACGCCGCGCGGCCTCGGACCGTACCTGCGAACCGTGACAGGTTGACAGCACCCGATGCTCACGCCGGCGTCACGAAGTCCGGATGGCGACGGCGAATCTCCTCGACGTGGCTCAGCGTTCCCGACAGGTGCTTGCGCAGCGCCGCCCGCGCCGCATCTCCGTCTTGCCGCTCGATCGCATCGACGATCGCCGCATGGTCGCGCACGATCGCCAGCGCCTTGCCCACAGCAGGCAGGTGCAGTCGGCGCAACCGGTCGATGTGGCCGCTCAACCGGCGCACCATGTCCCACAGTTCCGGCACCCCGGCGGCCTCGTACATCTGACGATGGAAGGTCTGATCGGCGGCGACGAATTCGCGGTAGTCCCTGGCATCGCGCAAGCCTTTTTGCGTGGCGATGGTGGCGCGCAAGCGGGCGACCAGCGCAGTGTCGGCGCTCTCGGCCAGCGTGCGCACGACCTCGAGCTCGATCGACCGGCGCAAGAAATGCGCCTGCCGGGCCGAGCCCAGGTTGATCCGGCTGACCACCGTCGCGTGTTGCGCAAAGATGTCGACCAGGCCCTCGGCGCCCAGGCGCATCAGGGCGTCGCGGACCGGCGTCTGGCTGACGCCGAAGCGGCCCGCCAGCTCGGCGCGCGACAGCACGGTGCCGGGCGCCAGCTCGAGCGAAAGAATCATCTCGCGCAAGCGGTCGAACACCTGCGGCGCGGCGTGGCGGGAGCGGTCGAGTCGGATCGGTCGGGGCAGGTCTTCGAGCTTCATGATGGCGCGGTGGCATACTAATGTATTAGCGCCTGAAGAGTTCGCCCGACCATGACCCGACGCACCCCCGAATCGCTGCGCAGCGCACGCTGGTTCGCGCCCGACGACCTGCGCTCCTTCGGCCACCGCTCGCGCATCATGCAGATGGGCTACGCACCTGCCGATTGGGTCGGCAGGCCGGTGATCGGCATCGTCAACACCTGGTCCGATCTGCAGCCTTGCCACGCCCACTTCAAGCAGCGCGTCGAAGACGTCAAGCGCGGCGTGCTGCAGGCCGGCGGCTTCCCGGTCGAGCTGCCGGCGATCTCGGTGTCCGAAAGTTTCGTCAAGCCGACGACCATGCTCTATCGCAACTTGCTGGCGATGGAAACCGAAGAACTGCTACGCAGCCACCCGGTCGACGGCGCGGTGTTGATGGGCGGTTGCGACAAGAGCACGCCGGCGCTGCTGATGGGCGCGTTCAGCGCCGGCCATCCCTGCATCTACCTGCCGGCCGGGCCGATGCTGCGCGGCAACTACAAGGGCCAGATCCTCGGCTCGGGCTCCGACGCGTGGAAGTTGTGGGACGAGCGCCGCGCCGGCAACATCACCAAGACCGAATGGATCGGCGTCGAAGGCGGCATCGCGCGCAGCCACGGCACCTGCATGACCATGGGCACGGCCAGCACGATGACGGCGATCGCCGAAGCGATCGGCATGACGCTGCCCGGCGCCTCGTCGATTCCCGCCGCCGATGCGGGCCACATCCGAATGTCGTCGGAGTGCGGCCGGCGCATCGTCGACATGGTCTGGGACGACCTGACGCCGGCGCGCATCCTGAGCCGCGCCTCATTCGAGAACGCGATCGTCGTCGCGATGGCGATGGGCTGCTCGACCAACGCCATCATCCATCTCGTCGCGATGGCGCGCCGCGCCGGTTTCGACATCGGCCTCGACGACTTCGACCGTGCCAGCCGCGAAGTGCCGGTGATCGCCAACATCCGGCCGAGCGGCGACAAATACCTGATGGAGGACTTCTTCTACGCCGGCGGCCTGCCCGCGTTGATGAACCGGCTCGACGGTCACCTGAAGCTCGACGCGCTCACGGTCACAGGCGCCACGCTCGGCGAGAACATCGCCGGCGCCGCGGTCTACAACGACGACGTCATCCGCACCATCGACAACCCGATCTACGCCGAAGGCGCGCTCGCCGTGCTGCGCGGCAACCTGGCGCCTTCGGGCTGCGTCATCAAGCCGAGCGCCTGCGCGCCGCAGTTGCTGCGCCACACCGGCCCGGCGCTGGTCTTCGACGACTACCCTTCGATGCGCGCGGCCGTCGACGACGAGAACCTCGAGGTCACCGCCGACCACATCCTGGTGTTGCGCAACGCCGGCCCGCAAGGCGGCCCGGGCATGCCCGAGTGGGGCATGCTGCCGATCCCGAAGAAGCTGTTGAAGCAAGGCGTGCGCGACATGCTGCGCCTCTCGGATGCGCGCATGAGCGGCACCAGCTACGGCGCCTGCATCCTGCACGTCGCGCCCGAGGCTTACATCGGCGGGCCGCTGGCCCTGCTGCGCACCGGCGACCTGATCTCGGTCGACGTGGCGGCGCGGCGCATCCATCTCGAAGTCGGCGACGACGAGCTGGCGCGGCGCAAGGCGGCGTGGACGCCGCCGCCGCCGCGCTACGAGCGCGGCTACGGCTGGATGTTCGCCAAGCACATCCAGCAGGCCGATGCCGGCTGCGATTTCGACTTTCTCGAAACCTCGTTCGGCGCGCCGGTCGGCGAGCCCGACATCTTCTGATCGCCACGGAGGCGCATGTGACCCTTTCCGCCACCGTTCGCGATCAGCTCGCGAAAGTCAGCTCCGCCACGCTGTGCACTGCGCTCTTCAAGCACGGCCTGCGCAATCAGTTCATCCAGGATGTTCACCCGCTCAACGCCAGCCTTCCGAACATGGTCGGCGCGGCCTTCACGCTGCGCTACATCCCGGCGCGCGAAGACCTGAGCCCGATCACCGTGTTCCAGGATCGCAAGCACCCGCAGCGCGTCGCGGTCGAGCAGTGCCCGCCCGGCGCGGTGCTCGTGATCGACAGCCACAAGGACGCGCGCGCCGCTTCCGCCGGCTCGATCCTCGTTTCGCGATTGATGAAGCGCGGCGTGGCCGGCGTGGTGACCGATGGCGGCTTTCGCGATTCGCCCGAGATCGCTCGGCTGCCGTTCCCGGCCTACCACCACCGGCCTTCGGCGCCGACCAACCTGACCCTGCATCAGGCACTCGACATCGACGTGCCGATCGGTTGCGGGGACGTGGCCGTGTTCCCGGGTGACATCATCGTCGGCGACGGCGAAGGCGTGATCGTGATCCCGGCGCACCTCGCCACCGAGATCGCCGCCGAGGCCGTCGAGATGACGGCGTTCGAGGACTTCGTGACCGAACAGGTGATGGATGGCCGCTCGATCATCGGCCTTTACCCGGCCACGGACGAACAGGCACGCAGCGACTTCGCGGCGTGGCTGAAGGCGAAGGGACGCTGAACAACCATGGATGCCAAGAACTACATCGCGGGCGAGTGGGTCAGCGCGAAAGACGCGTCGCCCAGCATCAACCCCTCGAACACCGACGACGTGATCGGCCTGTTCGCGCGCGCCAGTGCGGCCGACGCCGAGCACGCGATCGCCGCCGCGAAGGCTGCCTTTCCGGCCTGGTCGCGCTCGTCGGTCCAGGAGCGCCACGACATCCTCAAGCGCGTCGGCGACGAGATCCTGGCGCGCAAGGACGAGCTCGGCCGCCTGCTCTCGCGCGAAGAAGGCAAGACCCTGGCCGAAGGCATCGGCGAGTCGGCGCGCGCCGGCCAGATCTTCCTGTTTTATGCGGCCGAATGCGTGCGCCTGGCAGGCGAGAAGATTCCTTCGGTGCGGCCCAGGGTCGACGTCGACATCACGCGCGAGCCGATCGGCGTGGTCGGCATCATCACGCCCTGGAATTTTCCGATCGCGATCCCGGCGTGGAAGATCGCGCCGGCTCTCGCCTACGGCAACTGCGTCGTCTTCAAGCCGGCCGACCTGGTGCCGGCGATGGCCCATGCGCTGGCCGAGATCATCGTCCGAGCCGGCATTCCGCCGGGCGTGTTCAACCTCGTGATGGGCCGCGGCTCGGTAGTCGGCGAAGCGATGCTGATTCATCCCGACATCGCCGCCATCACCTTCACCGGCTCGGTCGCCACCGGTCGCAAGGTCGCTGCCGCGTGCGTCGGCGGCATGAAGAAGTTCCAGCTCGAGATGGGCGGCAAGAACCCGCTCGTCG
>JAYSMB010000142.1:0-3328 GCA_043725065.1 Burkholderiales bacterium | reverse complement strand
AGCCCTGCGACGCCGATTCCCACTCCCCACCGGAGCAGTGGCCGCCAAGGCTGCAGCCGACCCATCAAAACCACGGGAAATCCCTGAACTGTGAATCTGTAGATGTTATCGAAGCGGGGCGAAAACCTCAAGCTGCTGCCACAAATTGGGGCATGGGAAATAGGGATTAAGTCAGCGCATACACCTCTCGACGATCAATGCTGCGCTTACGTGGTTGTCAAACAGAGGATCTGACACAAACCAAAGCGCGAACTGGCCCCGTACCCTAGCGGGCAGCGTTGGCGTCGGCGACGGTGAGCGCGGTCATGTTGATGATTCTGCGTACGGTGGCCGCCGGCGTCAGGATGTGCACCGGCTGCGCCGCACCGAGCAAAACCGGCCCGATCGCGATGCCGCCGCCGGCCGCCGTCTTCAGCAGGTTATAGGCGATGTTGGCGGCGTCGATGTTCGGCAGAACGAGCAGATTGGCCTCGCCGGTCAACGGGCTGTCCGGCATGACCTCGTGGCGGTAGTGGGCGTCGAGCGCGGAGTCGCCGTGCATCTCGCCGTCGACTTCGAGCCAGGCGGCATGGGCGTGGAGCAGGGCCAGCGCATCGCGCATCTTCAGCGCCGAGGGCTGGCTGCTGGTGCCGAAGTTACTGTGCGACAGCAGCGCGGCCTTCGGCTTGATGCCGAAACGCAGCATCTCCTCGGCCGCCATCACCGTGATTTCGGCGAGCTGTTCGGCCGTCGGGTCGTAGTTGACATGGGTGTCGACCAGCATGACCTGACGGCCGGGCAGGATCAGCCCGTTCATGCAGGCGTAGGTCTTGGCGCCTTCGCGCAGGCCGATCACCTGGTCGATGTACTGGAGGTGCATGGCCGTGCCGCCCCAGGTGCCGCACAGCATGCCGTCGACCTCGCCGGTCTTGAGCAGCATCGAGCCGATCAGCGTCAGGCGCCGCCGCATCTCGATCTTGGCGAGCTGGGCCGTCACGCCCTTCCTTACGGTCATGCGGTGGTAGGTTTGCCAGTAGTCGCGGTAGCGATGGTCGTCTTCGGTGTTGACGAGGTCGTAGTCGCGCCCCGCGACAAGGCGCAGGCCGAACTTCGCGACGCGTTGTTCGATCACTGCCGGCCGGCCGATCAGCGTTGGCCGCGCCAGGTTCTCGTCGACCACGACCTGCACGGCACGTAGCACGCGTTCTTCCTCGCCCTCGGCGAAGGCCACGCGTTTGTGCTTGGCCGTCTTGGCCAGGCTGAAGATCGGCCGCATCGTCGTACCCGAGGCGTAGACGAAGGTCTGCAGCTTGGCGCGGTAGGCCTCCATGTCGGCGATCGGCCGCGCCGCGACGCCGGAATCCGCGGCGGCCTGCGCCACCGCCGGGGCGATCCGCATCATCAGGCGCGGATCGAAGGGCTTGGGGATCAGGTACTCGCGGCCGAAGCTCTGGCTCGCGCCGGCATACGCGGCGGTCACGACCTCGCTCTGCTCGGCCTGGGCCAGCCCGGCGATCGCGTGCACCGCGGCGATCTCCATCTCGACCGTGATCGTCGTCGCGCCCGAGTCGAGCGCGCCACGAAAGATGTACGGGAAACAGAGGACGTTGTTGACCTGGTTCGGGTAGTCGGTGCGGCCGGTGGCGACGATCGCGTCGCTGCGAACCGCGTGCACTTCCTCGGGCAGGATTTCCGGCGTCGGGTTGGCGAGCGCGAAGATGATCGGGTTGGCGCGCATGGTCGCGACCATGTGAGGCTTGAGCACGCCGGCTGCCGAGAGGCCGAGGAAGATGTCGGCGCCCTTCATCACATCGGCGAGCGTGCGGTGTTCGGTCTTCTGCGCGTAGACGATCTTGTCTTCGTCCATCAACTCGGCCCGGCCTTCATAGACGACGCCGGCCAGGTCGGTCACCCAGATGTTCGCGCGCGGGACGCCGAGCTTGACCAGCAGGCCCAGGCAGGCCAGTGCGGCCGCGCCGGCGCCCGAAGTGACAAGCTTGATTTCGTCGATCTTCTTCCCGCTGACGATGAGCGCGTTCAACACGCCGGCGCCGACCACGATCGCCGTGCCGTGCTGGTCGTCGTGGAAGACCGGAATCTTCATGCGCGAGCGCAGGGCCCGCTCGACGTAGAAGCAGTCGGGCGCCTTGATGTCTTCCAGGTTGATGCCACCGAAGGTCGGCTCGAGCGCGGCGATCAACTCGATCAGCTTGTCGAGATCCTTCTGGTTCACCTCGATGTCGAACACATCGATGCCGGCGAACTTCTTGAACAGGACGCCCTTGCCTTCCATCACCGGCTTGGCGGCCAGTGGGCCGATGTCGCCGAGCCCGAGCACGGCTGTGCCGTTGGTGATCACGGCGACCAGGTTGCCGCGCGAGGTGTAGCGAAAAGCATTGGCCGGGTCGGCGACGATCTCTTCGCAAGCCGCCGCCACGCCGGGCGAGTAGGCAAGCGCGAGATCGTGCTGGTTGACGAGCTGCTTGGTCGCCGCGATCGCGACCTTGCCGGGCGTCGGAAACTCGTGATAGTCGAGCGCGGCGCGGCGCAGTTCGGCGGCTCGTTGTTCGGAGATGGGCATGGTTGCGCGGCGGGTTCGCCAAGGGTCGCGGCACGGCCGCAGCAGGGCATCATTGCAGAGTGCGAGCCGCGCCGACCCCGATATTTCCCGGTGCGTGGGCCGGGCATGGCTTGTCCCGGCGTCGGTGCCCCCGGGGCGCGGCTGTCGCCCCGCCTATGATCGTCGGCTCGACCATGGCCCTGCTCGGCGAGTTTGAACTCATAGACCGCTACTTCACGCGGCCGGTGCGCCGTGCCGCGCTCGGCGTCGGCGACGATTGCGCCTTGCTGGCCGTCGCGCCGGGCAAGACGCTCGCGGTGTCGAGCGACATGCTGGTCGCCGGCCGGCATTTCGTGTCGACCGTTGCGCCCGAACGGCTTGGCCACAAGGTGCTGGCCGTCAATCTCAGCGACCTCGCCGCCTGCGGCGCGCGACCGCTCGCCTTCACTTTGTCGCTGGCCTTGCCTGAGGCGGACGAATCCTTTCTCGGCCCCTTCGCACGCGGCCTGCTGGCGCTGGCCGACCGGTACGGCTGCGAGCTGGTCGGCGGCGATACGACGCGCGGGCCGCTCACCATCGCCATCACCGTGTTCGGCGAAGTCGCGACCGGCGCTGCGCTGCTTCGCTCCGGGGCCCGACCTGGCGATGACGTGTACGTCAGCGGCACGCTCGGCGACGCCCGGCTGGCTCTCGAGGTGCTGCGTGGCACGGCGGCGGTCGAGGGCGACGGCTTCTCACGAATACGCCGCGCCATGGAGGAGCCTGTGCCGCGGGTCGCGCTCGGCCTCG
>JAYSMB010000141.1:0-8648 GCA_043725065.1 Burkholderiales bacterium | reverse complement strand
AGTCGCCACCACTCGCGTGCCAGGGCGACGACTCGTACTGCGACGAGCGCGCGACCAGCTCGGTGCCGGGCAAGGCCGCGATCTCGATCAACGCCTGATCGAGCTCCGCGCCACGATCGCCGAGATTGGAGCCGAGGCCGATGAAGGCGTCTTCGCCTCGCATTTCCATCGCCATCGGCATTCAGTCTTCGATCGCCGCGTAGACCATTTTGCGGAACCGCCGCCGGAACTCTTCGCGCTGGTTGGGCGCCTGGATCATCATGAGCCCGAACATCGCTTCCTGCGGCGTCAAGACGGCGTATCGGTCGACTCGCCCGGCCTTCCGCGCCGACGCCGGCGCTTGCGCGGCGCCGCGCCTTCGATCGGCGCGGCTTCGTCATCGTTCGCCGACGCCGCGGTTGGCAATGCGCCGGCCTCGCCCGGCACCGGTGCGGGCGCGGCGCGCTTGACGCGACGCGGCCCGCTGCGCGGCTCGCGAACCGCGTCGAGCATGCGCTCGCGCTCGTCGTCGCCGGCGTGGAAGAAGGCTTCCCACCAGACCGCCAAGGCGGGGTCGGCCTCTCCCACCATGCCGCGCAGACGCAGGAAGTCGAGGCCGGCGCGAAAGCGCGGCTGCTCGAGCAGGGTCATCGCCGAGTTGGCGGCGCGACGCTCGAAACGCGGCTGCAGCATCCAGATCTCGCGCATGTCTACGGCCAGCTTGCCGCGGCCCGAGATGTCGCCGATGCGCGCGTCGAAGGCGGCGTCGATCGCCGCCTGCAGGGCCGGGAAAGGCGATTCGCCCGCGGCCTGGCGCTGCTTCCAGCCGTCCTGCACGTCGTGCCAGAGCATCGCCGCGAGCATGAAGCTGGGCGCCACCGGCTTGTCGGCGGCGACGCGCTCGTCGGTGTCGGCCAGCGCGAGGCGGACGAACTTCTCCCGGCCGTCGTGGCGCCCCACTTCGTCGAGCGCGACGTCGAGCACCGGAAACACGCCGCGATGCAGGCCGAGCTTTTTCAGCTCGACGATGCTGGCCAGCGCGTGGCCGGTCTGCAGCAACTTGATCATCTCGTCGAAGGTGCGCGACTGCGGCACGTTGTCGAGCAGCGCCGCCATCTCCTTGATCGGCGCGCGTGTCTTGGGCTCGATCTCGAAGCCGAGCTTGGCCGCGAAGCGAACCACGCGGATGATCCGCACCGGGTCTTCGCGATAGCGCAGCACCGGGTCGCCGATCATGCGCAGGAGCTTTTTCTTCACGTCCTTCATGCCGCCGTGATAGTCGACGACGATCTCGCGCAGCGGGTCGTAGTACATGGCGTTGACGGTGAAGTCGCGCCGCTCGGCATCCTCGATCTGCGGGCCCCAGACGTTGTCGCGCAGGACCCGGCCTTCGGCATCGACGACGTGGCCGCTCTGGCCCAAGCGGCCGGCCAGCTCGCGCTTCGAGGTCTTCTCGTCGCCGCGCACCAGGTCGGCCGCCGTCGCATCGGGACGGGCGCGAAAGGTCGAGACCTCGATCACCTCCGACAGTCCGCGGTCCTGTCGGCCGCGGCCGAACACGACGTGGACGATGCGAAAGCGCCGGCCGATGATGAAGGCGCGGCGGAACAGGCTCTTCACCTGCTCGGGCGTCGCATTGGTCGCGACGTCGAAGTCCTTGGGGCGCAAGCCCACCAGCAGGTCGCGCACCGCGCCGCCGACCACGTAGGCTTCATAGCCGGCATCCGCGAGCGTGGCCACGACCTTGACGGCGCGCTCGTCGACCAGCGTGGGATCGATGCCGTGCTCGGCCTTGCCGACTTCGACGCGCTTGCCGGCGCGTGCGCCCGACTTGCCCGAACCGGACTTGCCCAGCAGCCTGTCGATGAATTTCTTGATCATTGTTCGAAGAGTCTCACGATGCGCCAGCCCCGTACGCGAGCCAGCGCCTCGAGCTCTGGCGACGGATTGGCGGCGGCCGGGTCGGTCGCGCGTTCCAGCAGTGGCCGGTCGTTGGGCGAATCGCTGTACACGCTGATGCGCTTGAAATCGCCCCAGCCGAGGCCGCTTTCCGCCAGCCATTGTCCGACACGCGTGACCTTGCCCTCGCGATACGACGGCGTGCCGGCGATCCGCCCGGTGAAAGCGCCATCGGCGGCGCGCTCCAGGCGGGTCGCGATCAGCACCTCGATGCCGAAGCGCTCGGCGATCGGTGCGGTGATGAAATCGTTGGTCGAGGTGACGATGGCGAGCCGGTCGCCGCGCTCGCGATGCAGCGCGACGAGCTTGAGCGCGGCCGGCCGCAATGCGGGCTCGATCACCTCGCGCATGAAGCGGGCGTGCGCCAGGACGAGCTCGCCGGCCGGTCGATTGCGAAGCGGCGCGGTCGCGAACGCGACGTAAGCGGCGATGTCGAGCCGGCCTTGCTTGTACTGCGCGTAGAACGCGTCGTTGCCTTCGCGAAAGCGATCGGCGTCGACCCAGCCAAGGTCGATCACGAACTCGCCCCAGGCGTGGTCTGAATCGATCGGCAGCAAGGTCAGGTCAAGATCGAAGAGGCACAGGTTCACTCGCTGCCCTCCTCGGCCAGCATCTGCTTGAGCAGCGGCACGGTGATCGCGCGCTTGGTCGAGAGCGAGAACTCGTCGAGGCGATCGAGCTGCGCCATCAGGTGCTTCAGGTCACGCGCGAAACGGGTCAATAGATAGTCCATCACCTCGTCCGACAAGAAGGTGCCGCGGCGGTCGGCTTCGCGGCGCAGCGCCGAACGCACCTCGGGCTCGGCCAGCGGCATGAGCGCGAAGACGTGGCCCCAGCCAAGCCGCGTGCGCAGATCTTCGCGAACCGCAAGGTCGACCGGCGGCACGCTGCCGGCGGCGAGCACAACGGCGCCGCGCCCGCTGGCTTCGACGAAGAGCGAGAAGGCGGCCTGTTGTTGCTCGGCATCGAGGGCCTCGCAATCGTCGACGACCAGCCAGTCGCCATGCTCGGGCGCCTGCCACGGCGCAGGCACGGCGGCGCCGAACCAGGCCGTCGTTTCGCCCTGATGTTGTGCTCGTTGCACGAAGGCTCGCAGCAAGTGCGTCTTACCGCATCCGGGCGGCCCCCAGAGATACACCGGCGGCGCGTTCGGAGCGAGCGCCAGCAGATGGGCGAGCGCGCCGGCATTGGCGCCGGGCAGGAAATTCTCGAAGGTACGCGCCGGCTCCGGCCCGATCGCCAATGGAATCTGCTTCATCCGACGTAGAGGCTGCTCTTGCCATAGCCCGCACGCAGCCGGCCGACCACGACCGCGATCAGCGCACTGATGGGCAACGCGATCAGCACGCCGACGAAGCCGAACAAATGGCCGAACGCGAACAGGGCGAAGATGACGGTGAGCGGGCTCATGCCGATCCGCCCGCCGACCATCCTCGGCGTGAGGAACATGCCTTCGACGACCTGGCCGATGCCGTAGACGACCAAGACGGCCACCGGCCCGTACCAACCGCTGAACTGGAGCGCGCCGGCGAGCAGCGCAAGGATCAGGCCGATGCCGAAGCCGACGTAGGGAACGAAGATCGCCAGGCCCGTGAACACGCCGACCGGCACCGCGAGCTCGAAGCTGAACAGGGCCAGGCCGACGCTGTAGAACGCGGCCATCATCAGCATCACAAGCAGTTGGCCGCGCAGGTATTGACCGAGCACGGTGTCGCACTCGCCGAAGAACGAAGCGACCGCGCCCCGCAGCCGCGGGGGCACGAGATTTTCAACTCGCTCGACGTAGAGCGGCCAGTCAGCCAACAGGTAAAACAGCACCACCGGAATCAGGACAACGTAGCCGACCACGGTCAGGATGATGCTGCCGCCGATTCGCACCGAGGCCAGAGCGGTGGCGATCGAGTCGTCCCAGTTGGCATCCAGGTACTTGAGCAGAAAGGCCTTCAGGCTGGCCGAGTCGAGACCGACGTTGACGCCCATCTGCATCAGCCACGGCGAGACAGCGTGATTGATTCGCTCGGCGAGCAGCGGCAATTGATCGCGCAGCAGCGGTAGTTCCTTCGAGAGGATAGGCACGACCAGCAGCACCAGCGCCGCAGCGACGACGATGGCGGCGATCTCGACCATCGCCACGGCCAGCAGCCGCGGCACGCGGCGCGCCGCAAGCTTCTCGACGGCCGGGTGCAGGGCATAGGCGAGCACGGCGCCGATCGCGAACGGCGTGAGCACCGGCGCGAGCAACCAGAGCAGCGCGCCCACCGCGATGATGAGCGCCGCCCAGTTGAGGATGCGCCGCTCGGCGGGCGTCAGAAGCACGTCAACGTGTCGCCGCGACCGGCCGGGCGCCGAGCCCGCCCCAAGCCCGGCCGACCTCGCAGGCCGAGGCGTCGCGAGACGCGACACCTCCTCGTGCCGTCCATGCCGGCGCGGGCCGGCATCGAGCTGCGGCACCCGGCCCCCTGGGGGGCAGCGAACGAAGTGAGCGTGGGGGCTTCATCTCGCGTCGTGGCCGAGTTCGGCCAGGCGTTTGCGAATCGCGGGCCGGTCCGGCGCATCGGGCGCGTGCTCGAGGTAGCCGGCCAGGTCGGCCATTGCGGGGAATCGCGCTCCGAGCGCGGCATGGACCAGACCGCGGTCGCGCCGCTCTTCCCAGGCATGGGGCAAGAGGATCACCAGCCGCTCCGCAACGCCGAGCAGACGGGCCGCGTCCTGGCTGCTGCGAAAGATCTCCTTCAGGTTGCGCAGCATTCGCGCGATCACGTCGCGCGGCGCGGCGGCCTGGAGAAAGTCGCTGAGCACCGGATCGCTGCCGCCGTCGCGGCTGCCGCGCCGGCGGTACGGAATGAGCAAGGCATCGAGCGCGTCGCGCGACATCGACTGGCCGGTGAATGGATCGATGACGATCTCGCCTTGCGGCATGTGAACCTTGGCCAGGAAGTGGCCGGGGAAAGAGACGCCGCCCGCGTTGAGGCCGACCTGGGTCGCCAGCTCCACATAGATCAGGGCAAGCGTGATCGGGATGCCGCGCCGTGTCTCGAGCACGCAATGGATGTAGCTGTTGCGCGGGTCGTAGTAGTCGTTGACGTTGCCGGAAAAGCCCAGCTCCTGGAAGAAAAAGCGGTTCAGCACGCGCAGCCGCTGCATCGGTGCGGCGTCTCGGGCGATCCGCTGCTTGAGGCGCACCGCCAGCGCGTCGACCTCAGCGAGCATGGACTGGGTGTCGAGCTGCGGATAGTCGTGCTGGGCCACGGCGATCGCCGCTTCGAACAAGGGCAGGCTCGCGTCCTCGGCCACGAGCGACGCAAAGTAGTCGAGCGCGGTCGGTGGGAGGAGCGGCAGGAGCCCGGACATGCGACGAGTTTAGAACCTCGCGCCTTTCGGGCCTACCCGCGGCGCGAGAAATCGTGCGGCCGAAAGCCGGCGGCGAAAAGAACGCCGAAGTAAACGAGCGTCGCGGCGCCGAGGCAGGCGGCGAGCCAGGCGACGCGAAGCCAGCTCCGGCCGGCGAGTCCGACCCAGTCGATGCCCACCGACGCGCCATGGAGGAGCGCGCCCATGGCCAGCGTCGCCAGCACGACTGCCGCGGTGAACGGCCGCCAGCCCGGCACGGGTTGATACCAGCCGCCGCGCTTGAGGCCGACGAAAAGCCACACGGCATTGATCGTGGCGCCGAGACCGACCGAGAGGGCGAGCCCGGCGTGACCCAGTATCGGAACGAAGAGCAGGTTCATGCCCTGCGTGAGGACGAGCACGATCACGGCGATGGTGACCGGGGTGCGGAGATCCTGGCGAGCGTAGAAGCCGGGGGCAAGAATCTTCACGCCGATGATGCCGATCAGGCCGACCCCGTAGGCGCGCAGCGCGAGCGCGGTCTTGGCGACGTCGCGCGCGTCGAACGCGCCGTGCTGGAAGAGCGTCGCGATCAAGGCCTCGGGAAACACCAGCAGCGCGGCGGCGCAGGGCAAAGTCAGCACCAGGGCCACCCGCAAGCCCCAATCGAGCATGCCCGAATAGGCGTTCACGTCCTGTCGTGCCTGCGCCGCCGATAGCTGCGGTATGAGCACCGCGCCGAGAGCCACGCCGAGCAGTGCGGTCGGAAACTCCATGAGCCGGTCGGCATAGAAGAGCCACGAGACGGCGCCAACGCCTTGATGCGACGCGATCTGCGTATTGATGAGGATCGAGAGCTGCGCCACCGAGACGCCGAGCAGCGCCGGCGCCATCTGGCGCAGCACCGTACGCACGCCGGGGTGGCGCCACGCCGTCCCCAGCGCCTTGAGGCCTAGGCCGATCTTCGGCAGATGGCCGATTCGCGCCAACGCCGGCACCTGCACCGCGAGCTGCAGCACGCCACCCAGCATGACGCCCGCGGCGAGTGCGTAGATCTTCTGGATCCCGGCTCGCTCGAAGACCGGCCCGAGCAGAACCACGGCGGCAATCATCGCCACGTTCAGGAGTACCGGGGTCGCCGCCGGCACGGCAAAGCGCTTCCAGGTGTTGAGCACGCCCGCCGACAGCGAGACGAGCGAGATGAAGCCGATGTAGGGAAACATGATGCGCGTCATCACGACCGCTTCATCGAAGCGCGCCAGCCCCGACGCCATCAGCCAGACGACGAGCGGCGCCGCAATGACGCCGGCGATGCAGGTGAGGACCAGCGCGCAGAAGAGCACCGTCCCGACCGCGTCGATGAGGCGCTGCGTCGCCGCGTCGCCGTCGCCGGCCCGGGCGCGTGCCAGCGTAGGCACGAAAGCCTGCGAGAAAGCGCCTTCACCGAACAGCCGGCGCAGCAGGTTCGGGATCCGAAAGGCGACGTTGAAAGAGTCGAACGACGCACCGGCACCGAACAGCGACGAAACGACGATGATCTGCAACAGCCCGGTGATACGCGACAGCAGCGTGAAGAAGGAGATGGTCGACGCCGCCCGGAGCAAATTCATGGGTGCGAATGCTATACTCGTAGTCTTTGCCGAAAACTCAGCCAGCCTCAGCTTACCCAACACAATGGCCACCGCTTCCAAAGCCAAGAAAAAGACCGTCCGCATCGCATCGGGCCTCAAGCGCGTCCGTCAAGACCTGAAGCTCAATGCCGCCAACACGGCCATGCGCTCGCACTTTCGCACCGTGATCAAGAACGTTCAGAAGGCGGTCGAAGCAGGCGACAAGGCCAAGGCTGCCGATCTGTTCAAAGCGGCCCAGCCGGTCATCGACTCGGTCGCCGACAAGGGCCTGTTCCACAAGAACAAGGCAGCGCGCCACAAGAGCCGCCTCGCGGCCAAAGTGAAGGCGCTGGCTGCGGCCGCCTGAGACGCCTGCGAATTTCGACGGGTTCTCGCTAGTCGAGCCCGTCCCGACAAAGGGCTCGCATCGCGAGCCCTTTGTCTTTCAGGTCCCGACGGGATCCTCGACGACCACGAGTCCGTTGTCGCGGGCGAAGTGCATCACGAAGTCCCAGGCCATGGGCTCCATCTCGCGCAAGGCGGCGTTGACGAGCACGCCCTTGACGCCGGCGAACTCGCGCGGAACGCAGTACGGCGAGTAGCCGATGAACGCACCGCGCCCGCCGCCGCCGTCGGGGCGAAAGCACGACATCGTTCCGGCCAGGCGCTCGGCCCAGTCGCTCGGGCGAAACGGCTTGCCGTCCCGCATCACGCCCTGAATGAAGACTTCTCGAGGTTCGACCACGCGATGAAGAGGAGTTCGAGGCAGATTGTCGCGTCTGCGCAGGGCCGCTGCTGCGCTGCAACATCCGCCTCACCGTGCACGAATGCCGGCTTTAGAATCGCACCCCCTTTCGCCCTCGTTGCCGGAGTCACGACATGAACGCGCCCGAGAAGCTGCCCGCCGCGCCCGAACCCCACGTCATGAAGACCTACGGGCGCTTGCCGGTCGCGCTTTCGCACGGCCGAGGCTGCTGGCTCTGGGACACGGAAGGCCGCAAGTACCTCGACGCGCTGGCCGGCATCGCCGTCAACACGCTGGGCCACGCCCACCCGAGGCTGGTGGCGGCTCTCACGGACCAGATCAACAAGCTGATCCACAGCTCGAACTACTACCTCGTTCCGCTTCAGGAGCAACTCGCCGCCAAGCTGTGCGAACTCTCGGGCATGACGAACGTCTTCTTCTGCAACTCGGGCCTCGAGGCGAACGAAGCCGCGCTCAAGATCGCACGCAAGTACGGCCACGACCGCGGCATCGAGCGGCCCGAGATCGTCGTCTACGAAGCCGCATTTCACGGCCGCTCGATCGCGACGCTGTCGGCGACCGGCAATACCAAGATCCAGGCCGGCTTCGGCCCACTCGTCGAGGGCTTCGTGCGCGTGCCGCTGAATGATGTGGCCGCGATCGAGAACGTCGCCGCCACGAACAAATATATCGTCGCCGTGTTCCTTGAAGTCATCCAGGGCGAAGGCGGAATCCGGCCGACGACCGTCGGCTACCTGAAGGAAGTCCGCCGCATCTGCGACGAGCACGGCTGGTTGCTCATGCTTGACGAAGTGCAATGCGGCATGGGCCGCACCGGCAAGTGGTTCGCGCACCAGTGGGCCGACATCCGCCCCGACGTGATGCCGCTCGCCAAGGGCCTGGGCTCCGGCGTGCCGATCGGCGCCGTGGTCTGTGGGCCGAAGGCGGCCGACGTGTTCGGCCCCGGCAACCACGGCACGACCTTCGGCGGCAACCCGCTGGCGATGCGCGCCGGCGTCGAGACG
>JAYSMB010000140.1:0-2786 GCA_043725065.1 Burkholderiales bacterium | reverse complement strand
CGAGTGAGTTGATGAAAGTTCGCACTTCCCATCGTGGCACTCGTTGCCGGTCTCCGCACATGCGGATAGCTCGGGACGGGGAAGTCCCTTCCATTCGTTCGGGAAACTTCATCTCTTCGCAGACTGCGCTGGTGGCCTGCTGCCGAGGGCGCCGGGTGACCGGCGTAGTGAAGTAAAGGAGGAGGTGGCGGCCGCCAGGCCGTCACCGGGGGACATGAAGGGAGCCGGTCGCCCGGCGCCCTCGGCAGCGACGCGCAGGTGCGACTGGTTTGATGCGTTGAACCTAGGTACTGTCAGTACTCCGTTTTTCGGTCTCAACGGCCCTTCCAAACCGGTGGGCGCTTCTCCGCGAACGCACGCGGGCCTTCCCTGGCGTCTTCGGTCTCGTGGACGACCGCCAATCCGACCCGGTCCTGCAGTTCCCAGCCGGCCGCCTCGTTCAGGTCGAGCGCGTCGCGGACGATGGCCTTGGACGCCTGCACCGCCAGTGGCGCATTGCTCGCGACGAGTTTCGCCAGCGCCAGACCGCGCTCGAAGGCCTGACCCGGCTCGCACAGCTCGTTGACCAAGCCGACGTCGTAGGCGCGTTCGGCGCTGATCGGATCGCCGGTGATCGCCAGGTGCATGGCCACGTGGTAGGGAATGCGACGGGCCAGGCGCATCAAGCCGCCGCCGGCCGCGACCAGCCCGCGCTTGACTTCGGGAATTCCGAGCCGGGCGCCGCGTGCAGCAACGATTAGGTCGCACGACATCGCCAGCTCCAGCCCACCGGCGAGCGCGAAGCCCTCGATCGCCGCCACCATCGGCTTGTTCGGCGGCTTCAGCGTGATGCCGCCGAAGCCGCGCTCGGTGAACGACGATTCATTGCGCAGCAAGGCCTTCAGGTCCATGCCGGCGCAAAAGCCGACGCCCGTGCCGATCAGCAGGCCGGCGCGCAGGGTCGGATCGCCGTCGAGCCGGTCCATCGCCGCCGAAACGCCGCGCGCCAGCGCAGGGCTGATCGCGTTGCGCGCAGCGGGCCGGTTCAGGCGCACGATCAGCACTTCTTCGTCTTGCGTGACGACCACGGCGTCTTCGTTCGCGGATGCATTCATCTTCGACCTTTCATCATCAGGGTTCCGGCCTTCGCGAGGGCCGAAGCCCGGGCGGTTCGAAGCCATGTCGGTTCGCGGTCAGGCCGCGGCTGCGACCCTATGCGGCACGACGGAGACCGGCAGCGCGCTCATGCGTGGGATGCCGCTCACTGGGTCGTGTTCGTCGACGTGCATCAGCAGGTTGACATTGCTGCCGGCGAGCAACGGGTCGCGTTCGGCTTGCTCGCCCTGCGCGCCGAAGCCGTGCGTCATCGCTACCACGCCGGGACGCAGCGTGTCGTCGGCCTCGACGACACCCAAGATCGTGTCGTAGCGCGATGCGATGGCCACCACATCGCCATCCAGCATGCCCTGCGAGGTCATGTCGGACGGATGCATGAACAAGGGGTTGTAGGGCTTGCCCCTGAGGAGCCTGGGCAGGTTGGTGCCGATCGAGTTCATCGTGTTGTTCGCCCGGCGGCAGACGAGGACATACGGGAAAACCGTGGCTTGCCGGGCGGCGCGAAAGTCTTCGGCGCGCACCTCCGCGAGCTCCTTCATCATCATCGGGTCGGCCGTTTCCAGCCTGGCGATGCAATCGGCATCGCGCGGCGCGACCTCGACATCGATGTCGAAGCGCTTGCCATGCGGATGCCGCTTCACCTCGTCCAGCGGTACGCGTGCGTTCGACGTGGCGAGCGCGAACACATCGTCGAGGCTCGGCACGCGCGCCATGTCGAGCGGCACGATCTGGGTCGGGCTTTCGATGAACTTGCCCATGCCGTGGTAGTTGGTCCAGTTCAGCCCCAGACCCATGGCCTGCGCGACGCGGAAGAAGAAGGCGTGCTCCTCCAGCAGGTCGGATCCCGCCGGCGGCGGCGCTGCCGCCGGCGTGTACTGCGCCCAGCAGTTCTGAAACCCTCGGGTCGCGCCGGTGTACTTCAGCCACTCCGCCTGGTACGTCAGCGCCGGCTGCTCGAGCGGCATCGGCGGCGCGACCACGTAGTGCGCCAGCTTCGCCGTGGCCGAGAACATCACGTCGAGCGAGACCAGCAGGTCCAGCGACCGCAACGCCTTCTCGGTCTTGCGCTGGTCCGGGAACGCCGACACCGGGTTCGCGCCGATGCAGATCAGCGCGCGGACCTGACCCTCGCCCTCGAGCAGGATCTCGTCGGCCAGCGCCGCCGTCGGCATGCCGGTCGTGGTTTCGCGCAGACCCATCACGCGCATCGTCTCCTTGCCGTAGATCGAGTACGGCGGCAGCGGCTGCGCCTTGGGCGTGAAGGCCGGCAACAGCACGTTGGGATAGACGGCGCGTTCGCCGGCCTTGGCCCAGCGGCCGCAAAGCGTGTTCAGGCAGTGCGCCAGGTAGAAGGCCAGGTTGCTGCGCATCGAAAAGCTCGGGCCGGTCGCGCAGACGACCATGCCGCGCTTTGCGCGACCGAAGGTGCGGGCGGCTTCGAGCAGGTCGGCAACGGGGACACCAGCCCGTTCGGCCACGTATTCGGGCGTGTACGGCGCGACCGCTGCCTTCAAGGTCTCGAAGCCCGAGACGTTCGCGGCGATGAACGCCTCGTCGACCAGGCCCTCGGCGATGACGATCTGGATGAAGCCTGCCAGCAAGGTCGGGTCTTCTCCCGGCCGCGCCTGCAGATGCACATGGGCCCGCCGCGCGCACTCGGTGCGTCGCGGGTCGACGACGATCAGCTTCAG
>JAYSMB010000139.1:0-3021 GCA_043725065.1 Burkholderiales bacterium | reverse complement strand
GAGATGTCACGCGCCCTCGGAGGTCTTGGAGTTCGCCAGCGATCGGCCGACCGCGAAGTATTCGAGCGACGCATCCTTCATAGCCGCGGGCTCGAAGAGATTGCGGCCGTCGAAGACCACGGGATGCTTCAGTGCCGAACGGATCGCGGCAAGATCGGGGCTGCGGAAGGACTTCCATTCGGTGACGATCACCAGGGCATCGGCGCCTTTCATGGCATCGGTTTGCGTCGCGCAATAGGTCACGCGGGACAACGCATGGGCGCTCAGATCGACCGCGAGACAGGCTCTGGCCTCTTCGAGCGCGACCGGATCGAAGAGCCGGACCGAAGCGCCAAGCGCGAGCAGCTCGCCGATGACGACGCGGCTCGGTGCCTCGCGCATGTCGTCGGTGTTCGGCTTGAACGCCAGGCCCCAGATCGCGAAGCTTCGGCCTTCGAGCCGCGCGCCGAAGCGGGCGACGATCTTGTCGACCAGGATCCGCTTTTGCGCATCGTTCACCGCTTCGACGGCGGCCAGCACTTTCAGCTCGCTGCCCTGCTCGTGCGCGGTTCGCCTGAGCGCCTTCACGTCCTTCGGAAAGCAGGAGCCGCCGTAGCCGGTGCCCGCGTACAGGAAGTCGTAGCCGATGCGCGGGTCCGAGCCGATCCCCTGGCGCACCGATTCGATGTCGGCGCCGACCTTGTCGGCAAGGTTGGCCAACTCGTTCATGAACGAGATGCGGGTGGCGAGCATCGCGTTGGCGGCGTACTTCGTGAATTCCGCGGAGCGCACGCCCATGACCAGCGTGCGTTGATGGTGGCGATTGAAGGGCGCATACAGCGTCTTCATCATCTGCAAAGCGCGACGCCCCGGCGCGTCGTCGTCGGCGCCGATCACGATCCGATCGGGTCGCATGAAGTCCTGGACCGCCGCGCCTTCCTTCAGAAACTCCGGGTTCGAGACCACCGTCAGCGAAGGCATTTCGCCCGGACCCGGTTTGTCAAGACCGCGCGTGTGCAGTTCTTCTTCGATCGCGGCGCGCACCTTTTCTGCCGTGCCGACCGGGACCGTCGACTTGTCGACCACGACCTTGAAGCCCTCCATATGCCGGCCGATGTTGCGCGCCGCCGCGAGAACGTGGCTGAGGTCCGCCGACCCGTCTTCACCGGCGGGCGTGCCGACGGCGATGAACTGGAGGTCGCCATGGCGGACGCTGGCGGCGATGTCGCTCGAGAACGTCAATCGCCCGGCAGCTCGGTTGCGTGATACCAACTCTTCGAGCCCCTGTTCGTAGATCGGAACGCGGCCGCCGGCGAGCAGCGCCACCTTGCGTTCATCGAGGTCGAGGCAGAAGACTTCGTTGCCGACTTCGGCGAGGCAGGCTCCCGTGACGAGTCCGACATAGCCGGTGCCGATGATCGTGACTCTCATGGGCAAAGGATTCTAGGTGGCGACCTGTGACATCGACACAAAGAGGCCGCGAAAGCGACGCCCTAGAATTTTCTCCTCCGAGGAGGACCATGGACGACAACTCCCTTATCGCCGAACGCCGCGCCAAGCTCGCCGCGATTCGCGCCCGCGGCGTCGCATTTCCGAACGACTTCAAGCCGCGCGACCGCGCCGCCGAGCTGGCGCGCAAGCACGGCCACCTCGACAACGAGGCGCTCGAGCCCTTGCACATCGCGGTCAGCATCGCCGGGCGCCTGATGCTCAAGCGCGTCATGGGCAAGGCCAGTTTCGCCACGGTGCAGGACGCGACCGGCCGGATCCAGCTGTTCGTGACCAAAGACGCGCTCGGCGAAGAAGGCTATCAAGCGTTCAAGCACCTCGACCTCGGCGACATCATCGGCACCGAAGGGCCGCTGTTCAAGACCAAGACGGGCGAACTCTCGGTACGGGTCTCCGCGCTGCGCCTCTTGACCAAAAGCCTGCGGCCGCTGCCCGACAAGTTCCACGGCATCGCCGACGCCGAGCAGAAGTACCGGCAGCGCTACGTCGACCTCATCACCGACGAGGCGGCGCGGGCGCGCTTCGTGGCGCGTAGCAAGACGCTCTCGTCGATCCGCCGTTTCATGGTCGAGCACGGCTTCATGGAAGTCGAGACGCCGATGCTGCATCCGATTCCCGGCGGCGCCAACGCCAAGCCGTTCGTCACCCACCACAACGCGCTCGACCAGCAGATGTTCCTGCGCATCGCGCCCGAGCTGTATCTCAAGCGGCTGATCGTCGGCGGCTTCGAGCGGGTGTTCGAGATCAACCGGAGCTTTCGCAACGAGGGCATCTCGGTCCGGCACAACCCCGAATTCACGATGATGGAGTTCTACGCCGCCTACTGGAACCACCACGACCTGATGGACTTCACCGAAGAGGTCCTACGCCACGCCGCGTGTGAGGCGGTGGGCTCGGCCAAGCTCCAGTACAACGGCCGCGAAGTCGACCTCGACGCGAAGTTCGCACGCATGACGGTGCGCGAGTCACTGGTGCGCCATGCCGGGCTGAGCGATGCCGAGGCCGGTGATACGCAGATCCTTCGTGACAAGCTGGCGGCGCTACGCGTCGCTGAGCGCTTGACCGGAAAGTCGGCGGAGCCCGTTCCCGCGCACTGGAAATTGGCCGAGCTGCAGTTCGGCCTGTTCGAGGCGGCCGTCGAAGCGGAGCTCTGGCAGCCGACCTTCATCGTCGACTATCCGGTCGAGGTCTCGCCGCTGGCGCGCGCTTCGGACGCCGATCCGTCGGTGACCGAGCGCTTCGAGCTCTTCATCACCGGCCGTGAAGTCGCGAATGGCTTCTCGGAGCTGAACGACGCCGAAGACCAGGCTGCGCGCTTCCAGGCGCAGGCCGCGAACAAGGAAGCCGGCGACGAGGAAGCGATGTACTACGACGCCGACTTCATTCGCGCGCTGGAGATCGGCATGCCGCCGACCGGTGGCTGCGGCATCGGCATCGACCGACTGGTCATGCTGCTCACCGATTCGCCGAGCATCCGCGACGTGATCCTGTTCCCGTCGCTGCGCAACGAGGGCTGAGCAAGACGCGTCGACA
>JAYSMB010000138.1:0-1891 GCA_043725065.1 Burkholderiales bacterium | reverse complement strand
TTCTACACCGTGCTCAGCGAGGGCGACGACCAGCAAGACCCGATCGCCGATGCGGCGCGCGGCATTCTCGACGGCCACATCGTGCTCTCGCGCGAGCTGGCCGAGGCCGGCCACTACCCGGCGATCGACATCGAAAAGTCGGTCTCGCGGGTGATGACCAGCGTGGCCTCGCGCGAGCACATCGAGGCGGCGCGACGTTTTCGTCAACTGCACGCCCGCCACAACAAGGCCCGCGACCTGATTCAGCTCGGTGCCTACGCACCCGGCGCCGACACCGAACTCGACACCGCGGTGCGCCTGCGCGACCCCATGACCGCACTGCTGCAGCAAGGCATCGACGAACGCGCCGACATCGGGGCGAGCGTCGGGATGTTGCGAGCGGTGATCGCGGCATGAGCCCGCAGGGCCGCCCCAAGCGCGAATACCGCAGTGCGCAGCACGGAGCTGTCCGGTGAGTGACGACATCAAGACCTTGGCCGTGATGCTCGGCCACCACGAGCGCCTGCGTGACGCTGCGCTCGCCGATCATCAGCGCGCCCAGGCCGTGAGCGCGGCGGCCGAATCGCAGGCCGGCCAACTGCGCCAGTACCGAAGCGAGTACGAGCAGCGCTGGCGCACGCAGTTCGCCCGCGAAGGCCGGATCGAACTCGTCCACTGCTACCAGAGTTTCACCGAGCGCCTGACCCTGGCTGTCGAGCAACAGACCCGCATCGCCGAGCATGCGGCGCAAGAGGTCGAGCGGGTGCTGAACCTGTTGCGAGAGGCCGAGATGCGCTGCGCCTCGATGCGCAAGCTGATCGAGCGCCGCCTCGCCGAGCAGCGCGCGGCCGGCGAGCGCATCGAGCAAAAGCAGAGCGACGAAGCCGCGAGCCGCGCTGCCTGGAGCCGCCTGCAGACGACCACGCGGCCCGCGCCGCTCATGTGAACCCGGAGACCGCACGATGCTGACGACGATCGACCCCACTGCCCGCCACGCCCACCGCGTCGAGGCCTCGCCACGCCAGGCCACGGCGAACCCGAGCGACCCGGCGGGTTTTGCTTCGCAGCTGCGGCAGATGCAAGCGACGCCTGCGTCACCGACCCCTGCACCGCCGGCCACGAAGGTGGCCGCCGAAGCCCACGCACCTTTGAACGGAACGCACGGCGAAGCACACGACGCGCCGCCACCGACAGCCGCCGCCGAAACTGCGCCCGCCGACGCCGAAAGCGAAAGCGAAGCAACCGACCTCGCGCCGGCGACCCCGCGCCAACGCACGGCGCTCAAACCTCGCCCCCGTGAGACCGATGGCCACGCGGGCGTTCGCGAAGCCGCGGGCCCGAGCGGCGACCGCGCTCTGCCCGCGGACGAAGGCGAGGCCGACGAAGCCGAAGCCGAAGCCGAAGTCGTCAACGCGAAAGCCGCCGCTGCCGCGAGCGCATCGTCCGGCAATCCGGCTCACGCCAACCCGCCGCTGGACCCGTGCGTGATGCACTGGTTCGCTGGTCAGCAGCGCGCGGGCGATGCGGCGGAGGCGGCCGATGCGGCTGGCGAAGCGACACCGACCGCGCCCACCGACACGCCGAACCGACCGAGCCGCCGCCTCGGCGAAGCCCCCGACCTCGACCCGAGGGGCAAGCCGGTGCACGCGCGCGGTGTTGCCGAAGACAACACAGCGTCGGCACGCGCGTTCGACAGCGCCTTGGCTCAATCCGTCACGAAAGAAGCTCAGACGCAAACGCAGCTCGCAGGGCACGCCGCGACACCCGCGCCGTCAACGGCGACGCAGGCGGCATTCGCAGCGACCGCCGGCCCCATCAACACGGTCGACACCGCGGCCAACGCGACGATCGCCGCTCCGACGGCGAGCCCCGCCTTCGCGCAGGAACTCGGCCTGACGCTCGGTGTCTTCGC
>JAYSMB010000137.1:0-2181 GCA_043725065.1 Burkholderiales bacterium | reverse complement strand
GTCGCCGAGGCCGAGCTGCTGCGCGAGGCCAGGCAGTGGGGCGAAGCCGAGAAGGTTCTCGCTCAAGCGAACAAAACCTATCCCGACGACACCGACCTGCTCTACGAACAAGCGATGGCCGAGGAAAAGCTCAACCGCGTCGACGAGATGGAACGGCTGCTGCGCCGCGTGATCGCCTTGAAGCCCGACCACCATCACGCCTACAACGCGCTCGGCTACTCGCTCGCCGAGCGAAAGATCCGCCTGCCCGAGGCGCGCGCGCTGATCCAGAAGGCGCTCGAGTTGAGCCCGGGCGAGCCCTTCATCACCGACAGTCTCGGCTGGGTCGAGTACCGGCTGGGCAACCGCGAAGAGGCGATCCGAATCCTGCGTCTCGCGTACCAGTCGCGGCCCGATCCGGAGATCGCCGCCCACCTCGGAGAAGCGCTGTGGAGCGCCGGCCAGACCGACGAAGCGCGCAAGGTCTGGCGCGAAGGTCGCACGCGCGATTCGTCGAACGACGTGCTGCGCGAAACGCTGGCGCGCTTGCGGGTCGACCTGTGACGCGACGCGGCCGCGGGCCGCGGCTGGCCCGACGGCGATGAGGCGCTTCGCCGCCTTCGTCGCGGCCGCCCTGCTCGCTGGCTGCGCCAATCTGGCACCGCTCGGCCCCGCCGGCAGCGGCGACGCGTTTTCGGGACGTTTGGCCTTGCGCGTCGAGCCGCTGGGCACGACGCCGGCGCGTGCTTTCTCGGCCGCCTTCGACCTGCGCGGCGATCCGCGAACCGGCGCGCTCGGCTTGTCGACGCCTCTTGGCAGCATGCTGGCGCAAGCGCGCTGGCGGCCGGGCGAGGTCGTGCTGGTGACGCCGCAAGGCACGCGCCAGTTCGCCGATCTCGACGGTTTGACCCGCGAAGTGCTCGGCGAAAGCGTCCCGATCGAGGCCTGGTTCGACTGGCTGCACGGCCGCCCGTGGACGGGTGCGCCGAGCACAGCCGCGGCCGCCACGAGTTTTGCCCAGTTGGGCTGGACCGTCGAACTCGGCCGCTTCGACGAAGGCGCCGTCTCGGCGCGGCGCACGGAAACGCTGCCGGTCGTCACAGTGCGGATTCAACTCGACCGCTCCTGACTTCGGAGCGGCTCCATGACTCTGCGAGCGCTCTACGACGTTGCGGCGCCGGCCAAGTTGAACCTGTTTCTGCACGTGCAGGGCTGCCGCGACGACGGCTATCACCTGATCGATTCATTGATGGTCCCGATCGACTGGTGCGATAGCCTGCACTTCGAGCTTCGCGACGATGCGCGCCTGGCCCGCCACGACCTCGGCGCGGCGCTGCCGGCGGACGATCTGTGCCTGCGCGCCGCGCGCGCCCTGCAGCACGCGGCGTCGACCTCGCTCGGCGCCGACATCTCGATCGACAAGCAAGTGCCCTCGGGCGCCGGCCTCGGCGGCGGCAGCTCCGACGCCGCCTCGACCCTGCTGGCGCTCAATCGCCTCTGGGGTCTCGACTGGCCCGCCGAGCGGCTGCTGCCGATCGGCCTGGCACTGGGCGCCGACGTGCCGTTTTTCCTGGGCGGAACGGCGGCACGGGTCGGCGGCGTCGGCGAGGTATTGCGCCCCGTGGCGGCCCGCTCCGGCTGGTTTGCCGTCGTCAAGCCCGCCGCCAGCCTCGAGACGCGGTCTGTCTTCGGCTCCCGGCACGTCGCCGCCGTCGTCGAGACTGCTAGAATCACGGGCTTTTCCGAGGCCGAGCGCCGCCCGTCCGACGGGCTCGCGAAGGTCGAGGAGACCGGGCCGGAACTCGACGACGGCTTCGGGCGCAACGATCTCCAGGCCGCCGCCGAAGAGCTTTGCCCCGATGTCTCACGCGCGTCAACCGCGCTTCACGCCGCGTTCGGCAACAGCCGGATGACGGGATCGGGAAGCGCGGTATTCGCGCGAGCGGGCAAGGGCCCGGCGCCGTCGGCAGCAATGCCGGGCGATTGGCCCGAGGGCTGGTCGAGCAGGATGTGCCGCTCCTTGGAGCGTCATCCGCTTGCCGCCTGGGTCAGGCGTGACGGTTGAAGGTTCGCGGCTAGCGCCGCGACCCGGGTTAAGGTTCTCGGCGCAAGCCGCGAACCGGTGTAGGGGAGTCGCCAAGTTGGTTAAGGCATCGGATTTTGATTCCGACATGCGAAGGTTCGAATCCTTCTTCCCCTGCC
>JAYSMB010000136.1:0-3041 GCA_043725065.1 Burkholderiales bacterium | reverse complement strand
CCAACTTCGTTGCGTACAGTCGGACGATGAAGCCCTCCTTGCGCCTCACGTCGGCCAGCGCGCCGCTGACCCACGAGATCAGCGCGCGCGACGAATTCGGCACGGTCCGTCAGATCTCGATCCCGGCCGAGCGCGCGCTCACCGTGTTCGTCGACAAGCGCGAGCTGGTGACGCTGATGACGCTCGGCGCCGCGCCCGAGCTGCTCGTGCTCGGCTATCTGCGCAACCAGCGACTGGTCGACTCGGTCGACGACGTCGATTCGATCACCGTCGCCTGGGACGTCGCGGCCGCCGCGGTGAAGACGCGGGCCGGCATCGAGCGCTTCGACGAGAAGACCGCCGGCGGGTCGTCACGACCGGCTGCGGCCAGGGAACGGTATTCGGCGACCTGATGAGCGACCCCGGCTCGATCCGTCTGCCGGACGCGAGCGACCCCGCGGCGCGCATCAGCCAGGGCGCGCTGTACCGGCTGCTCAATGCGATGCGTCTCTAGGAGAGCACCTACAAGTCGGCGGGCTCGGTGCACGGCTGCGCCTGTTCCGCCAGGAAGAACTCCTGAGTTTCGTCGAGGACGTCGGCCGGCACCACGCGATCGACACGATCGCCGGCTGGATGTGGTTGAACGACATCGCGGGCGGCGACAAGATCTTCTACACGACCGGGCGGCTGACCAGCGAGATGGTGATCAAGGCGGCGCAGATGGGGGTTCCCGTGATCGTGTCGCGCAGCGGCGCCACGCCCGAGCCGGCCCGTCCGACGTGAGGCCCGACCCGGCCGGGCTGTCAGTCCAGGCCGTCGAACATCAGGACGTCGACGCTGTCGCCGGCGGCGACGTTGCCCTGGTCGTGGCCGAGCACGACCAGCCCGTTGGCTTCGCTCATGCTGCGCAGGATGCCGGAGCCCTGAGCGCCGCTGACCCGGACCTGCAAGCCGCCTTCGGCCGTGCGCTCGACGAAACCGCGCTGGTATTCGGTGCGCCCCGGCTTCTTGCGCACGGCGTCGACGCTGGCGGCGCGAAGCGCGAGCAAGGGCGGCGCCGCAGCGCCGCTCATCGCCAGCAGGGCGTCGCGGACCAGGGCATAGAAGGTGACCATCACCGCGACCGGATTGCCGGGCAGGCCGAAGGCGATGCAGCTCCGCCCATCGCTTTCGATCCGGCCGATCGCCATCGGCCGGCCGGGACGCATGGCGATCCGCCAGAACACCGCATCGCCGAGGCTGGCCAGCACCATCCTGGTGTGGTCGGCCTCGCCGACGCTGGCGCCGCCGGTGGTGATGACTGCGTCGGCGGCGCCGGCCGCGGCGCGGAACGCGGCCTCGAGCGCTTGCGGATCGTCTCGCACCACGCCGAGGTCGAGCACGTCGACGCCGAGCCGCTGGAGCATCGCCCACAGCGTGTAGCGGTTGCTGTCGTAGACCGAGCCTGGCGTGAGTGCCTCGCCGATCGAGCGCAGCTCGTCGCCGGTGGAGAAGAAAGCGACGCGCAGGCGGCGGAAGACCGGCACCTCGGCCCGGCCCAGCGACGCCAGCACGCCGATGTCGGCGGGGCGCAGGACGCGGCCGGCCGACAGCGCGGTCGCGCCTTGCGCGAGGTCCTCGCCGGCGAGCCGACGGTTCTCGCCCTGGCGCACCACGCCCGCTGCGATGGCGATTCGCACACCATCGACGCGAACGAATTCTTGCGGCACGACCGTGTCGAGCCCTTCGGGCATGGTGGCGCCGGTCATGATGCGCACGCACTGCCCGGGGCCGACCGCGCCGGGGATGCCTCCGCCGGCGAAGCTTCTGCCGGCCATCTCGAGCACGGTGTCGCCGCTGGCCGCGAGGTCGGTGGCGCGAAGGGCGTAGCCGTCCATGGCCGAGTTGTCCTGCGCCGGAACGTCGATCGGCGAGACGATGTCTTCGGCCAGGACCCGCCCGAGCGCCGAGCGCAACGCCAGCTTCTCGACCGTTTGCAGACGCGGCACCAGACGGGCCAGGAACTCGCGCGCCGTCGCCACCGGCAGCGCCTTCGGGTCGTAGCCGCCGACGCACGAGCCGATCTCCCGCAGCGACGCGGACTTTCCTTCAGTCATGGGCGCTGGAGCTGCTGCAGCTCGTCCATCGTGTTGGCATTGGCGAAGGCCTCGGCGTTGTCGAAGGCGACCAGGCGGGTCGCGTGCAGGGCGGTCCAGCGGTCGATCTTGCGCTGCCCGCTGTGGACGAAGCGGACCAGGCTTTCCAGGAGATCGGCGCGCAGCATGCAGAACACCGGCTGCGCCTGCAGCGCGTCGCCCTCGCGGGTAGCGGCGACGGCGATCTCGGTGGCTTCGTCGGCGAACGCCTCGGCCAGCCGCTCGACCAGGTCTTCCGGAAACAGCGGCGAATCGCACGGCACGACGGCGAGGTACGGCGTCTCGCAGCGCTCGAGCCCGGCCAAAAACCCCGCCAGCGGGCCCGGATAGTCGGGCACCGCATCGGGCCAGACCGGCACGCCCATCGACTCGTAGGCCGCGATGTTGCGGTTGGCATTGAGCAGGGTCTCGCCGACCTGCGCCTGCAGGCGCAGCAGCGCGTGCATCGCCAGCGGTATGCCGCGGAAGTTCTGCAGGCCCTTGTCGACGCCGCCCATGCGGCTGCCGCGTCCGCCGGCGAGGACGAGGCCGGTGATCCGGTCCTTGCCGATCGTGCGCACCGGACTCATCGCTCCGCGTCGGGGAAGAACAGCTGCTTGCCCGCGATCCGGTACGCGGCGATGCTTGCCTGCCCTTCGGGGCCGGTGACCCAGTCCGAGAAGGCCTGCGCCTGCGCCAGTTTGACGTGTGGATGGCGGGCCGGATTGACGACGATCACACCGTACTCGTTGAAGAGGCGCGAGTCGCCTTCGACCAGGATGGCGAGCCGGCCCGGGTTCTTGAATGCGAGCCAGGTGCCCCGGTCGGTTAGGACATAGGCGTCGCTGCTCGAAGCGATGTTGAGGGCCGGGCCCATGCCGCAGCCGCAGGCGCGGTAGGCGAGGGTCCTGCCCGGGACGGCCGCGGCGGGGTCGTCGATGCCGGCCT
>JAYSMB010000135.1:0-7793 GCA_043725065.1 Burkholderiales bacterium | reverse complement strand
CAACAGCGCGAGGAAGCCGTCCCACGCGCTGGCGTCGACTGCCGAATTGGATTCCTGGGTCGTGTAGCGACCGGCGGTGTCGATGAGCACGGCCTCGTCGGTGAACCACCAGTCGCAGTTTCGCGTGCCGCCGACGCCGCGCACGCTCGCGCCGCCCATCTTTTCGGCGAGCGGGAAGGTGAGGCCGGCATTCATCAGTGCCGTGGTCTTGCCCGAGCCGGGTGCGCCGATGAAGATGTACCAGGGCAATTGGTAGAGCAGCGCGCCTTTACCCGAGCCTTTGCCGGGCGACTTCTTCAGCACGTCGAGCGCCTGCGTGAAGCGCTCGTTCAGGGTCGCGATCTCCTTGTCGGCGCTGCTCGGCCCTTTGGTCATGCCGTCGACGAGCGCGGCATTGGTTCGCTTCTGGCTCCAGTACCGCAGGACGGCGCGCAGGATCAGCAGGCCGAACAGGACAGCGATGACGGTGACGCGGATCCACGCCGGATCGAGCGGCCTCGACTCGCCGATGGCAATGAGCGGACCGACCCACCAGACGATCGCCGAGATCGCGAGAACGCCGACCAGCGCGAGGAAAAGCGGATGGAGCAGGAAGCTGAAAAACTTCTTCATGCGGCGCTCGCCGGAACGATCAGCGTGATCTCGACGCGGCGGTTGCGGGCGCGGCCCGCGGGCGTCGCGTTCGATTCGACCGGCTCGGCGTCGGCCTTGCCTTCAGCGCGCATCCGCTCGGCCTTGATTCCCGAGTCGACGAGCAAAGTCTTGACCGCATTGGCACGATCCTGCGAGAGATGCCAGTTCGACGGATAGCGAAGCGTGCGGATCGGCTGGTTGTCGGTGTGGCCCGTGATAAGGACCGTACCCGGCGTGGCCTTCAGTCCCTCGGCGATACGCGCAAGCAGCGGCTTGGTGCGATCGGCAATCTCCGAGCTGCCCGGCTCGAAGAAGCCATCGCCCTTGATGATGACGATCGAACGGTCGGACAGGTCACGCACCTGGACCAGACCTTGCTCGACTTCGCCCTTGAGGAAATTGGCCAGCCGCGGCGCGGCAGCCGGAGGGGGAGGCGGCGGCGGGGCGCTGAGCGGCGCGGCCTTGACGTCGAAGCCTTGCAGGGTCGCGAAGACGCCGTCGGATGCGCCATTGAGGGAGAAGCTGAGGCCCAGGTAGACGCCGAGCAGAATCAATCCAGCGAGCGAAGCCACGACCCACATCGGCAGGCCGTCGCGCAGCCGCGCCACCTTGGCCGGAACGCCTTGCCAGCGCGGCGAGAGCGTCTTGTCGCCGTCGGCGCGGTTGCCGCGCAGCATCTGCGACAAGCGAACGCGCAGGCTTTCGAGTTGCGTCTTGCCGTCGTTGAGCACGCGATAGCGGCCTTCGAAGCCGAACGCCAGCGCTACGTACATCAGCTCGAGCAGGTTGCGATTGGCCGGCACGTTCTCGGCCAGTTTCGACATCAGTTGAAAGACTTTTTCGCCGCCCCAGGTTTCGTTGTGAAACAGGACAAGAAGGCTCTGGTTCGCCCACACACCCGAGCCACCCCAGGGCGTGCTGGCCGCCGATTCGTCGAGCAAGGTGCAAAGGATGTACCGGGCCGCAATGACCTGTTCGTTCGGCAGTCCTTCGGCTCGCGCCTGCGCTTCGAATTTGCGAACGCCGTCGGCAAGCGCCTCTTTCAGGCCGGCCGGGTTCGAATGCTGGACCATGGCCCGGATTCGCGGCGCTGAACTCAGAAGCGGCGAGGCGGCCGAGACCAGCGGGTTGAGGCTGGCGCTCATGAGCGCGTCGAGCGCCAGCGGCGCCTCCTTGCCGCCGCCCGCGTCCATGCGTGGAGCGTTCCCTTGCGCCCCACCGCCCTGCGGAGAGGCGCGGCCCGCGCCTCCCGGAGCGCCGCCCGGCGCCGCCGGTCCTGTGCCGGGCTGCGCGCCACGACCCGCGCCCGGTCGTATCACCGTGCGGTCGGATTCAAAGGCGGCGAAGGGATCGTTCTCGCGTCCTGTGTCGCTCATGTCGTTTCCTGCAATTCTTTCGCCGAGGTCGAGCGAGGCGCGTTACGGGCGCGGTGCTACTAGGCGCGAATGGCCCAGAACTCGAGCTCGAGGCCCGGGAATTCGCCGGCGATGTGCATCGCCAGGCCGCCCGACGCCTCGAGCTGTTTCCATAGTTCGTTGTTGCGCGTATCGAGCTCGAAGTAGGTGAAGCCGGCGTGGTAGGGAATCTGGCGCGGCGCGACCGGCAACGGCCGCATCGTCACGCCGGGCAGCTGCAGGTTGACGAGGTCGCGGATACGTTCGACCGGGCCGATCTTGACCTGGGTCGGGAAGCGCGCCCGCAAGGCTTCGCCGGGAAGCTGTGCCGCCACGGCGAGCACGAAGCTGGCGTTCCTCTGTAGTTCCTTGTCGGCGATGATCGCGACGCGAATGCCGTACTTGCGGTCCTGGAGTTCGATCGGGATCGCCGTCTGCTCCATGACCATCGAAAGCGACTGGCGCAGATCGTCGATCACCGAGCGGAAGCAGCGCTGCAGGTCGTCATGCAGATACTCGGGAAACGGCGGCGGACGGCGCTTCTCTCGGAAGGTCGCGAGATCGCCCGCGAGGCTGAGGCACGCCGCGTACAGCACTTCCGGATGCAACACCGAGCGCTGCTGCAACTGCATGAAGAGCGGCTGCGAGCGGTTGACGGCCTCGAGCAAAAGGAAATCGGCAATCTCGGCGACGCCGCCACGACCGGGTTGCGACAAGCGCGCAGCGAGCGCCTCGCCGCGCTGATGCAGGAGGCCGCAGAGTTCGCGCACATAGCCGTCGAGGATCGGATGGCCTTGCGAATGCAGCATCGGCGGGATGTACTGGGCATCGAGCACAAGCTTGTTGTCTGCGCGGCGTTCGACGATGCGGGCGATGCCGACCGCCGCATAGCCTTCGCCGGCATCGCGCTCGAGCATCAGGCGCAGGTTGAGGCGGCCGATCTGGATGGCGGTATCGCGATCGACATTGGTGTTGCTGTCGCCGACTTCGACCTCGGCGACGCGGTAGCGCGGCCCCATCGCCCCGGCCGCCTGCTCGGCGTCCGACTCGACGATGCCGGGCCGTTGCAGCACGAGGGCAAGTACGACGCGCTCATTGCGTACATCCATCGGGATGTCGATCGCCGCTGGCGCGGCGTCGTTGCCGGGAATCGAGAACGCGGTGCCATCGGGCAGAACGCCTTGCGCCGAATTGACACTCAGCTTGCCGAGGGCGAGCGCAGCGTCGTCGACCGAGACCGACGTGAAGCCCCAGGCGTGGCCGACCGTCGCAGCCAGACGCTGGCGCAATTGGTACTCGGTGTAGCGATCATGCTGCTGGAAGTGCTGCGGCTGCAGGAACATGCCCTCCGTCCAGACCACCTTGTTGTGCCAGGTCATATCGATACGAGTGAACTAATGCTTCCCATGCGACTGCCCATCGGCGAAGCCGGGGCCGTTCGTTGTCGTGCAGCACCGACGCGCCGCATCACCGGTTCGGGCGACGCCGGACGGCGGCCTCGCACTTTACTTGAATGCGCCCCGCCTAGAAACAGAATCTCTCCGAGGCGCGCACAAGGCGACAAGCGTGTGACCGCTGGTCCGATCGTCCCCACTTTTCGGGACTTGCAGCCACCTGAAACTCGCTATCATCGACGGGCTGCGGCAACTGCGGGCGAGCCCGCCCGGTTTGTATCGGCGAACGCCGTGAGGTCGGTCGCCGCGCATCCTTCCTGGATCCACGAGGAGTGCAAATGAAGCATCAGCTGACTCTGGGCCGCCTTGGCCTCGCCGCCATCATTGCCGCGGCGTTCGCTTCGGCCCCCGCTTTCGCGCAATCGTCCGTCGATGTCGGCACGTCGGTCCCTGATGCGGCGGCGGTAAAGGACGGCCTCTTCCCCGAAGACGCCTGCAAGGAACTCGAAGCGAGCGGTTTCAAGTGCATGGGCCTGAAGCCGGCGATCCGCTATTCGCTGCCGGCGTCGTCGTTCAAGGTCGGTTCGGCCGAGTTGCCCGAATTGCTGAAGAAGCAGCTCGACGTGTTCGCCGACGTGCTGCGCGGCAAGAAGGGCGGCGGTCGCCAGGTTCGCGTCGTCGGCCACGCCGACGCCTCGGGCACGCCCGAAGCCAATCAGCAGCTGTCGGTCAAGCGCGCCGAAGCGGTCAAGGAATACCTGGTTCAAAAAGGCGCCGATTCCAGCATGTTGATCGTCGTTGGGCAGGGTTCCAAGGACCCCGTCAACCCGGGCAATCCGCTGGCGCCGGAAAACAGGCGTGTCGAGATCGGCCGCCAGACACCGCAGTAGCGTTTCTCGCCGACTCGAACGAACGGCCGGGCTGACCTCGGCCGTTTTGCTTTCAGCGCCCGCGCTTCTTCAGGGAATCTGTTCGGTCGCCTGACCGGCGAAGTTGACCTTGATGACGCCGCCCCACATGCACATCAACGTCGACGTGTCGTTGAGCGCCGGCATGTTGGCGAGCAACACGGTCGCCGCTCCGGGCGCCCACGGTGCCGTCGTCGCGGGGATGCAAGGCATCGGCGTGAGGACGCCGAGCGCGGCGGCCGTCGCGGCGGCCACCACCGGGTTCGATGGGCTTAGACACATGCCGAACGGCATGATGTTGACCATCGGCTTGTTGTCCATGATGTTGGCCGCGGGGACGTACGAGGTCATCACCTTGTTGACCGGCAGCACGACCAGGGAACTCGGGGCGACGCCGAAGCTGCACTGCAGCAACGCGCCCATGCAAACGTGATTGGGCATCTCAGCTCCTTCAAGGACCTGGCTCGCCGACCCAGACGGCGAGCGCGGTGAAGTTGTCGTGACGCGGCTTGTGCGACGCGCCGTGAAGAACGTTCTGCTCGAGCTCTTGCAGCCAGGCGTCCGGGCTCGCCGCCTGCGACAGCGCGGCTTCCAATTGCGTGTCCTCGACGTATTCCCACAACCCGTCGGTGCAAAGCAGGAACACGTCGCCTGCCTCGACCGACCAGGGCTGCGCCGAAACGCCCACCTGCAGATCTTCCTCACCGACGCCGAGCGCGGAGAGCAGTTCGCTTCGCTGCGGATGCGAGCGCATATCTTCGGCGGCAAGCATGCCGCCGTCGACCAGCGACTGCACGAGGCTGTGGTCGCGGGTTCGCGCCGCGATGCGGCCGCCGCGAAAGACGTAGAGCCGCGAGTCGCCGCAATATCCCCAACTGGCGATGTTGCCCTCGAGATTCATGAACAAGGCGACCACCGTGCTGTGCATGTTCTGCAGCGCTCGATCGTCGGCGCGGTGCTGGATGATCGAGCGGTTTGTCGCGACGATCATCCGCTGTATCGCATCGGACCCACCCTCGGGTGAAGCGGCGAAAGCACCGAGAATGAACTGGACGGCAAGTTTCGACGCCTTGTCGCCGCCGCCGTGACCGCCGGCACCGTCGGCGACGACGCAGCACAGGTGACTTTCCGAATGCCAGTGCCCGCAGGCGTCTTCGTTGTAGTTGCGGCCGCCGCGGCGCGACAAAGTCGCGAGTTCCATCTGCACGATCAACCCTTCCCTTCGCCGTCACAGCGCGTCGTCATCATGGCCGATCCTTGGCCAGCTGGTCGATGTGTTCGTTGTATGCGCGCAGGAACTCCTTGCCGAAAAGCTCATGGAAATCGTCCGAGGCTTCGGACGAAATCTGGCCGTAGAGCTCGGTGAACACGTCCCACATCTGCGCCTTGCGCTTGGACGCGATGAGCGAAGACAGCATCGACTTCTTCTGCGTCAGCTTGCCTTCGAGGATCGCCGGATCGAAGCGCTTGAGGATGCCTTCCAGTGCGGCGCGCATGCCCGCGAGGAATCCGAACTGATGGGCACGCAGGTCGTCGTAGGCGTCTCGCATCGCCTTGTCGGACTCCATGAAGCCGCGCGCCGGCGGGCTGAGCAGATGGCCGAGCGCGACCTCGGCCGAAGGCGAGAACTTGAGCGGGTTGTTCTCACGCGTGACGATCATCGTCACCTCGGCGCGGATCTCGCGCTTCAAGGCCGCTCGGGCCACGAGCAGATCGACCGTGCCCCGCGTTGCTTCGTGGAGGAGTCGGCCGAGCAGGCGCATCAGAGCCGGCGTGAGGACGAGCGACTCTGGCGGCAGGTTGTGCACGGCCAGCCCTTCGCGCAGGGCAGCCGTGAGCGCCGCGATGTCGGCATTGCCACCGGCAGTCGCTTGCGAGCCGACTGACGCTGCCGCCGGCACCGCTCCGACGGCGTTGGGCGGCGGCTGCCACGCGGGCGCCCCCGCAGTGCGCGCCGGCGGCGGCGCCGGTGGGCGTGAGGCCACAGGCGGCGGCGCGGCCGGCATGGGCGTGGCGATCCGAGGCGGCACCGGGCGAGCAGGCGCGGCCGCCGGCGCAGGCGCGCCGAAGTCAAGCGAGAGATCGAGGAGGTCGTTGGGAATCGCCACGCCAGCCCCGAACGGCGCGCCACGCGGTCGGATCGTCGTGCGGCTCTCGCCCGAAGGATCGTTCCACGACAGGACTGATCCGGGCGGCGCCGCGGCCTCGGGCGTGCGGGCGGGCGGGACGCTGCTGCGGGCCACCGGTGCGCCGGGCTGCGAAGCGAAGCCCGAGGTGAAGGTCTGGGTTGGTGGAATCGTCGCCACTGGCGGCGGTGGGGTGGGGCGAGCCGGCGCGACTGCGGGCGCGGCCGGAACGGGCCGCGGCGGCGGCGTCGGCATCATCGGCGGCAGCATGAAGGGTGTCGACAACTCCGGCGTCGTGTCCGCCGCTGCCGACGCGCTCGCGCGCGTCATGCTGTTGAGCGACTTCATCGGGTCGGCGTGCGCGGCCATGTTCGGCTGCGCTGCCGCCTGGTTCAGTGCCGATCCGAACAGTGGATCTTTGCCCGCGCCACCGCTCCCGCCCGCGCCAAGGCCGAACAGGGCGTCGAGCGAATCGCCGCCGCCGCCAACCCCACCCGAACCGAATTCCGGTATCAGCGCTTCGGCGCGACCACCGACGTCGAGCCCGAAATTGCTGCCACCACCGGATGGCTGGCCGAGCGAGCGAGCGAAATCGTTGCCGTACGAAGGCGAGGTCGCATCTGGCGCGAATGGATCCCAGTCCTGCGGGATACCGCCCGCCGCGGCCGGCGATGTCGGCGCTGACGAATGCATCGGAGCGTGCACGGGCGCCGGCGCAGCGCGTGGCGCCGCGCCAAAGCCAGCAAGTGGATCGGCGTATGGAGCCGCGGCGGCGGGCGCGCGCCCGGGTGGGGGCGTGGAAGCACGCCCGGGAAAGTCGGCGAACGGATCGACCGCAGCGGTGGCTCCACCCGAAGGTCCAGCCGCTTCGACGCGCATGGCGTAGCCGCCGATCTGCAACTCGTCGCCGGCCTGGATGAACGCCTCCTGCCCGTTTCCGAGCGGCCGACCGTTGACCGAGATCGGATTGCTGCCACGATCGACGATCGCGTAGCGACCGTTGCGATACACGACCTGCGCATGAACTCGCGAAATCGTCCGCTCCGGATCGGGCAGGACGAGTTGGTTGTTTTCGGCGCGGCCGATGTTGCCGCCCATCTCGTCGAAGTGGCCGGAAAGCGGCGCTGTCGACGCGCCGTTGTACGAGGTCACGCTGATGCTGATCACGACGCCATCGCTCCCGTCCCGACGCCTGGGCCCGCTCGACTTTCGGCGGTTCGCTCAACGCAGGACATAGATTCTTCCTTCGACCATCGCCAGCCGGATCGGCCAGGCGTGATCGCCGAGCTCCGGAGCTTCATTGCTTGTTCGCAGCGCAGGGCCTCCCGTTGGCGCCAG
>JAYSMB010000134.1:0-11019 GCA_043725065.1 Burkholderiales bacterium | reverse complement strand
CCTGTTGCCCATGCGCCCCGATCGGATGAAAGCAGTTGCCGGTAAAGAGTTGATCGACGTTGACGACCTGCGCGTGGGCATGTTCGTGCATCTCGACATGAACTGGATGTCGCACCCGTTCCCGATTGGCAGTTTCAAGATCGCCGGCGCCGAACAGATCGCGACGATCCGCTCGCTCGGCGTGCGCCGGGTGCGCTGGTCGCCGGCCCACAGCGAGGTGGCCGATCCGGTCGGCTGCGGTGTCGCGGCTCGGGCCGCCGCACGCGATTGCAGCGTCGGCGCGGCGGCGGCCATCGCGGCCGCAGCCGCGGTACCGCCAACCGCTTCCGCCGCCCGGTCCGCAACCGGCACCGGCACGGTGCCCGTCACGGCGACCGCGGCCCAAGCGACCACCGCGCCCGTGCCGAGCGCAGCATCGGCCGGGCCGACCGAAATCGTCGCGGGGCGCGAACACCAGCGCCGGCTGGCCGGCCAGCGCGCCGCGCTGAAGCTGTGCGAGCACCAGTTCGCCGAGGCTGCGCAAGGCTGCCAGCATGTCACCGAGCTGGTGCCGCACCAGCCGCGGGAGGCGCGCGTCCAGGCCGAGCGGCTGTCGCAGGCACTGGTCGACAAGATGCTCGGCGAGCGGGACCTGTGCATCCGGCTGCTGACGGACGCGGCCGGCGACAAGGCCTCGACGCACGCGCTGAACGTGACCGTCATCTCGCTGCTGATGGGCCGCACCTTCGGCTTGTCGGAGACCGACATGCTCGATCTCGGCGTCGGTGCGATGCTGCACGACATCGGCAAGTGCGACTTACCGCTTCGGTTGCGCTACCGGGAAGACAACTTCTCGCCGAGCGAAGTGCGCGTGTACCAGGAGCACGTCGAGCTCGGCCTGGTGCAGGCGCGGCGCATGGGCCTCTCGGCCGGCGCGACGGCGGTGATCGCCCAGCACCACGAGCATGCCGACGGCACCGGCTTTCCGACCCAGCTCAACAGCGACCGGATGACGATGGGCGCGCGCATCGTCGCCCTCGTCAACCGTTACGACAACCTGTGCAACCCGCGCCTGCCGGCGCGCGCGCTGACGCCGCACGAATCGCTCTCGCTGCTGTTCGCGCAAGGGCGCAGCAAGTTCGACATCTCGATCCTCGGCGCCTTCATCAAGATGATGGGCGTCTATCCGCCTGGCAGACGGTGCAGCTCACCGACGACCGCTACGCAACGGTCGTGGCCGTCAACTCGTCGCGTCCGCTCAAGCCCAGCGTGCTGGTCCACGACGCCGGCGTGCCGCGCGACGAGGCGCTGGTGCTCGACCTGGAAACCACGGTCGGTCTCGGCATCCGGCGCAGCATCAAGCCGCAGCAACTGCCACCGACGGCGCTCGACTACCTGGCGCCAAGCGCGCGCGTGGCCTACTTCTTCGAGCCGGCTGCCGTGCTGGAGGAACAGGAGTGAACCCGGTGCCGGGCCGCCCTAAGCCGGGTTCTCCCCCCGGCGCGGCGCAAGCCGCAAGCGTGGGAGCGCCATGAACAACCCGCTTCCTGTCGACCGGTTCAGCGCTGCCGATGCGGCGCGGCGGACCTGGCCGCACCTCATCGAGTCGATGCTGGAATCGGTCTTCCTGGTCGAGCCCGAGGGCTTGCGCATCGTCGCCGCCAACGCGGCGGCCGGCAGGCTGCTCGGCCTCGCGCCTTCGGAGCTGGTCGGCCGCGACATGCACGAGATGGCCGCGACGCCGGAGGACGATGTCTTCTGGCGCGAAGTGGCCGAGGGCTTCGGCGCCAGCATCGTTTCCGAATCGTTCGTGGCCCGGCCCGGCGGCATCGCCGTGCCGGTGACGCGCCGCGTCAGCCGGATCGAGCCGGCGCCGGGCGCGGCGCTCTACGTCGTCGCCCTGCAGGACCGCAGCGCCGAGTTCGAGGCCGGGCGCAGCGCCGAAGCGAGCAAGGCCGAACTGCGGGCGACGCTCGAATCGGTGAGCGACGGCGTGCTCGTGACCGATCTGGCCGGCCACATCAGCAACTTCAACCGGCGCTTCGCCGCGATCTGGGAACTGCCCGACGAAATGCTGCTGCTGCGTGCCGACGACGAAGTCTTCGACTGGATGCGCATGCAAGTGGCCGACCCGCGTCAGTACATGCTGCGCCTGGCCGAGATCGACGCCGCGACGCTGCTCCAGGCGACCGACCGCGTCGAGCTGCGATCGGGCAAGGTGGTCGAGCGGGCGACCGCGCCGCAGTGCAGCCGCGGCCGGCCGATCGGGCGCGTCTTCAGCTACCGCGAAATGCACTGATATTCGCTCCGTAGGCACCGGCCGCGCCGGGTTCGTAAACTAAGGGTCCTCAAGGAAGGACCCGATGTCTGCGATTGTCGGAACAGCCGCGCTGGAACAACGCCTCGAAAAACTGACGCCACCGCTGGCCATCGTGCTGCCGGGCGGGCGGCGGATCGGCTCCAGCGACGCCGCGGTGACGCTGCGCTTGAACAACCTTTCGTCGCTCGCCCATCTGGCGACCGGCCAGGTCGGCAAGATCGGTGAAGACTACGTCGAAGGCAAAGTCGATTTCGACGGCAGCATGCGCGACTTCATGGCGATCGCCGCCGAGATGTTGCCGGGCGACCCGACCCAGGTCGGCGTGGTGGTCGCGGCGCCGGTCGGCTGGGTCCGCCAGCTGGTGCAGCTTGCCCGGTCCCGGGCGAAGCATCGGCCCGAGGTCGATGCCAAGCAGATCCAGTTCCACTACGATATCTCCGACGACTTCTACGCCCTCTGGCTCGACCCGAAGCGCGTCTACTCCTGCGCCTACTACCGCGACGCGGGCATGCAGCTGGCCGAGGCCCAGGAAGCCAAGCTCGAACACATCTGCAAGAAGCTGATGCTCAAGGAAGGCGAGCGCTTTCTCGACATCGGCGCTGGCTGGGGCGGCCTGTTGCTCCACGCTGCGGAGCACTACGGGGTGCGCGCCAGGGGCATCACGCTGAGCCGCAACCAGCACGCCTATGTCAACCGGCTGATCGAGGAGCGCGGGCTCGGCGGCCGCGTCAAGATCGACCTGCTCGACTACCGCCAACTCCCCGAAAGCGAGCCTTTCGACAAGATTGCCTCGGTCGGCATGTTCGAGCATGTGGGCCGGGCCCAGCTGCCCCACTACTTCGCCAAGATCCATCGCCTGCTCAAGCCGGGCGGCCTGCTTCTCAACCACGGCATCACCGCCGGCGGCACGCGCAACCACCAGCTCGGTGCCGGACTGGGCGATTTCATGGAGCGCTACATCTTCCCCGGCGGCGAGTTGCTGCATGTCTCGCACGTGCTCGAGGTGACCGCCGACTCGGGGCTCGAGGCGGTCGACGTCGAAAGCCTGCGCCCGCACTACGGCAAGACGCTGTGGGCCTGGAGCGACGGGCTCGAAGCGCAGCTCGCGGCGGCACGCGCGGTGACCTCCGAGACGGTGGTTCGCGCCTACCGGCTCTACCTAGCCGGCAGCGCGCTGGCCTTCGAGCGGGCCTGGATCTCGTTGCACCAGATGCTGTGCGCGCGGCGCACCGGCGACCCGGGGTCCGGGCCGATGCCCGGCGCACAATCGTCTTTTCCCTTCAACCGCAGCTACATGTATCCGCCCGACCAGGGCTGAGCGACAGGCGCCGATGCACTACGTCTTCAAGTCCAAAGCCGACGCCGACCTCATCATGATGGAGCCGGTCGGCGACCAGCTCCTGCGCATCGTCGGCCGCGAGCCTTCGCGCCAGGGAATCATCGAGGCGGCGGCGATTCCGGCGGCGATTCGGGCGATCGAGGATGCGGTGGCCGCCGAGGTTGCGGCGTCGGCTCGCAGCGGCGGCAAGGACGACGACTCGGAAGGCAATGTTCGCGAGCCCCGGGTCGGCCTGGCCCAGCGCGCCTGGCCGCTGCTCGAGATGCTGAAGCGCTCGCTGGCCGAGCGTGCCGATATCGTCTGGGGCGTCTGAGTCTCGTGCGCCGTCATCCTGAGCGAAGCGAAGGATCTCGTCACTCGCGATGCCGGGATTCTTCGCTGCGCTCAAAATGACGGACGGGAGGGTCGTGCGATGAAGCTCTGGAGCGACAGCTGGGTCAACGGCGAGCGCATTCCCGCGCGCTACGCGGCAGGTCGCCTCGACATGCCGGACGGCGTGACCTTTGCCGACAACCTGAGCCCGCATCTGGCGTGGGGCGACTTGCCGGCGCGCACGCGATCGCTCGCGCTCATCTGCCACGACTTCGACGTGCCGAGCCGAGGCGACGACGTCAACCAGGCCGGCCGCGAAGTGCCGGCCGAGCTGCCGCGGGTCGACTTCTTCCACTGGGTGCTGGCCGATCTGCCGGCCGCGGCCACCGGTATTTCCGAACGCGCGTTCAGCCACGGCTTCACGGTTCACGGCAAGTCCGGTCCGGCGGTCGCCGTCGCCGGCTTCAGCGGCGCCCGCCATGGCATCAACGACTACACCGGCTGGTTCGCCGGCGATCCGGCGATGGCCGGCGACTACTACGGCTACGACGGCCCGTTTCCGCCATGGAACGACTCGCTCGTCCACCACTACGTTTTCACGCTCTACGCGCTCGATGTCGCTCGGGCGCCGATCGAAGGCCGCTTCGGCGGTGCCGACCTGCGCCTGGCGATCCACCCGCATGTGCTCGGCGAAGCGACGCACTCGGGCACCTACACGCTCAATCGGCGCCTGCTGGCCTGATCCGTGGCTGACGACGCGCAAGACGCGCAGCTGACCCGCGTCGTCGCGATCCGCCACGGCGAGACCGTGTGGAACGCCGGGATGCGCATGCAGGGACAACTCGACACGGCCTTGAGCGAGCGCGGCCGCTGGCAGTCGCAGCGCGCCGCCGAGGCGCTGACCGGCGACGGCATCGAAGCGATCTTCGCCAGCGACCTGGCGCGCGCCTTCGACACGGCGCGGGCGCTCGCGACCGGGCTCTGCCTGCCGATCCGCACCGACACCGGCCTGCGCGAGCGCAGCTTCGGCATCTTCCAGGGCTTCACCTACGCCGAGATCGACGCGCGCTGGCCAGCCGAGGCGGCGCGCTGGCGCCGCCACGATCCCGACTTCGGCCCCGACGAGGGCGAGACCTTGCGCGAGTTCAGCGCCCGCGCGGTGGCCGCCTGTACGCGCATCGCGGCAAGCCAGGCGGGGCGCTCGATCGCGATCGTGACCCATGGCGGCGTGCTCGATTGCCTGTACCGCGCCGCAAGCGGAATCGCCCTCGGCGCGCCGCGCTCGTGGGAACTGGGCAATGCCGCCATCAACCGGCTGCTCTACACGCCGCGTGGTTTCACGCTGGTCGGCTGGAGCGACACCGCGCACCTCGACCGCGAGACGCTCGACGACGGCGGCGAAGGCGACGATGCCCGCAAGGGCGGCGCGGCAACCATGAGCGCGGCGCAGCGATGAGCAAGCCCGCTTCACTGCCGGAGAGGGGCGACGGGGTCGCCTCGATCGATACGCCGGCCCTCGTCATCGACCTCGACGCGATGGAGCGCAATCTCGCGACGATGGCCACCTTTGCGCGCTCGCACGGCGTGCGCCTGCGCCCGCAAGCGAAGATGCACAAGTGCGCGGCGATCACGCGCTTGCGGATGGCGGCGGGCGCGGTGGGCGTGTGCGTGCAGAAGACGAGCGAGGCCGAAGCGCTCGCCGCGGCGGGCATCGCCGACCTCCACATCGCCAACGAAGTCATCGCCCCGGCCAAGCTCGCTCGCGTCGCGGCGCTGGCGCGGCAGGTGCGCCTCGCGATCGCCGTCGATTCGGCCGAAGGGGTCGAGCGCCTGGCCGCGGCCAGGCGCGACGCGCAGGCGACGATCGACGTGTTCGTCGAAGTCGACGACGGCCACGGTCGCTGCGGCGTTCCGGCGGCGGCGGCCGGCGTTCTCGCCCAGCATGTCGTCTCGCATGCGCCGCCCGAAGGCGGCTTGCGCTTCGCCGGCCCCGCAGGCCTATCACGGCGCGGCCCAGCATCTGCGCGGCGCGGCCGTCGTCGACGCGGGCCACAAGTCGCACGCCATCGATTCCGGGCCGCCGCCGGGTCTGGCAGCGCGACCTCGAGTTCGCCAACGGCGGCGACGAGCACGGCATCCTGCGCCCGCGCCACGTTGGCTCGCCCGTCGGGTTGCCACAGATCGGCGAGACGGTCTGGCTCGTGCCCGGGCATTGCGACCCCCACTGTCAATCTGCACGAGCGCTGCATCGCCGTGCGCGGCGGCCTGGACTGTGGCGTGATCGAAGCCGTCTGGACGATCGAGGCGCGCGGCTGCATCGCTCGACGGCGCGACGTGCGAGCCACGGCTTCTCAGCCGGCGCCGACCAGCGTGGCGACGATCATCCAGACGGAGACGAAGCAGAAGGCAACACCGATCAGGGCGGTGGCGATGTCGTCGCAGCGGGTCTTCATGGTAGTTCCTTTTGGCGTTTCGGCTGAAGCGAACCATTCGTTTCAGGCCTGACGACAGTGTCGAAAAAGGCGGCTCTCGCGCCCAGTCAGCAATCCGCCGCGGGCGAGTGACTTCGGTCACATGGCCGCGCACGGGCCGCCCGGCGGGTGCGCGAATTCGCGCACCCGTGTGGATCTACAGCAGACCCTCGCCCAGCAATTGCGCCAGCACGCGCATTGGCAGGGGCGGCCTGGACGCGGTCTCGGGCTCGACCGATCGCGTCCGCCGATCGGCGCCTTCGCCCGACGACCAGCTCAGCCGTTCGCCCTGCCGTCGCACCCGGTAGCTGCCTTCCTGCTCGTGGCCGAGCAGGAACTTCGCGACCAGCCGGGCCAGCGTGGCGCTGCGGATGACGATCCCGGCCTCGGTGTTGACGTGGGCCGAGCGCGCGTCCATGTTCATCGAGCCGATGAAGGTCTTCTCGTTGTCGACGACCGACAGCTTGGCGTGCAGCCGGCCCAGCGAACTGCTGCCGCGGCCGGAGCTGCCGATCGAGCTCGTCGTTTCGCCGCCGGCCCCGGCCGACGGCCTCAGTTCGTGCAGATCGACGCCGGCGTCGAGAAGCGCGGCGCGATGCCGGGCGTAGCCGTAGTGCACCAGCGGCTCGTCGGTGGTGGCCAGCGAATTGGTCAGGAGCGAGACGCTGACGTCGTGCGAGCGGATCGTCGACAAGGCCCGCATCTCGCTCTCGCCGGGCACGAAGTATGGCGACGCGAGCAACACCGAAGACTGCGCCGAGCGCAGCAACTCGAGGTGAGCCTCGGCCACGGTCGCCGCCCCGGCATCGCCGCTGGCCTTCCGCGGCGCGTCGGCAAACACTTCGGCCTCGGCGCGCTCGAGCGCGAGGCAGCCGTTCGCCAGACCCGCCTCGACCGACACCAGGTCCGGTTCCGATGCCGCCGACGCCGGCGCAGGCAGCTTGCCGACCTGCTGTTCGAATGCTTGCCGCGACGGTTCGCCGCCGACCAGGCTCTGCACCGGATAGACGATCTCGGAGTTCCAGAACTGGTCGAACACGGCGGCGAGCTTGTCCACCACCGGCCCGGCCGAGAGGATGTCCATGTCGATGAAGTTCGCGCCGCCGCCGCGATCGAAGTACTCGTCGGCGATGTTCCTGCCGCCGGTCACCGCGAACGTGCCGTCGGCGATGAACAGCTTGTTGTGCATGCGGTGGTTGATGCGCGAGAACTGGTGCAGCGACAGGAAGATGCGCTGGGCGAAGCCGCCGCCGCGAACCGGTAGCGGGTTGAACATGCGCACTTCGACGTTGTCGTACGCGGCCAGGCCGGCGAACAACTCGTCTTCGCCGGTCGCGTAGAGGTCGTCGACCAGGATGCGGACCCGAACGCCGCGTGCCGCGGCGGCCTGCAGCTCGCGCAGGAATTCGCGCCCGGTGCGGTCGCTGGCGATCACGTAGTACTGCACGTCGAGCGTCTTCTCGGCGCGGCGGATCATGGCGATCCGGGCATCGAAGGCCTGGGCGCCGTCGGGCAGCAGACGAAATCCCGACAGATCGCGCTCGTCCTCGCGGGTCGAGGCGGCGGCGATTTTCGCGAGCTGCGTATCGGCGACATCGGCACGCGAATACGACACCGGCCGCTCGACCCGGCTCGGCAAGACCGCGCAGCCGCCCATCGTCACCGCCACGACCAGGAGGACGGTGCGCCAGCCCGCCGCCGACGCGGCCGCACCGCCACCGAGGGCGGCGATCCAGACGCACAACCGGGTCGCGACGGCGAGCCGGCAGGCCAGGAGCGAAGGCGTGGGCATGGCAATGTCCGGGCGGCGGTGCGGGGCGGTGCGGGTGAGGTTGAAGAGCGCTTCGCTCAGGCCCCACCGACGAGCACGACGACGAGCATCGAGACCGTGGCGAGGGCGTAGGTGGCGGTCACCAGCGCGGTGGCAACGTCGTTGTAAAAGGTCTTCATGGCGGGCTCTCGGGTAGTTGCCGCTGACGCGAACCATTCGCTTCAGGACCGCCGCCAGTCTCGGAAAAATCGGCCCCGGCGCCGAGTGAACAGGGCGCGCCGCGCGAGTGACATTGGTCACAACGGAAGGTCGCAACCCATAATTCGCGTCTCTGACATACGGGCCCAGCGGGGCGATGCGGACGACGTGAACGAAGATCGACTGCCGACGCACCTGCTCGACGCCCTGGCGGCACACGGCAACACCCGCCCGTTTCGCGCCAGCGCGATCCTCATCAACGAAGGCGACGCCTCCGATTCGCTCTACATCGTTCTGTCCGGCCGGCTGCGTGTCTACGCCAGCTCGGAGGATGGCCGCGACGTCGTGCTCGGCGAGCACGGCCCGGGCGAGTACGTCGGCGAGCTGTCGCTCGACGGCCTGGCCCGCTCGGCGTCGGTGAAGACGCTGGTCGATTCGACCTGCTGCGTCGTCTCCGGCGCGCAGCTGCGCGGCTTTCTCGCCGAGCACCCCGATTTCGCGCTGCACCTGTCGCAAAAGCTGGTGCGGACGGTCCGCCGCCTCACCGAGCAGGTGAAGAGCCTGGCCTTGCAGGATGTGTACGGGCGCATGGTTCGCGTGCTGATGGAACTCTCGGACCCGGTCGGCGAAGAGCGCGTGATGCGCGAAAAGCTGACCCAGCAGGACGTTGCCGATCGGGTCGGCTCGTCGCGGGAGATGGTGAACCGGGTGATGAAGGACCTGACCAGCGGCGGCTACGTGGCGCTGCGAGACGGCCGCTACGTGATCCGGCGCAAGCTCCCCGCGGCTCGCTGAGGCGCGAGGCCGAGGCGCGGTGCCGGCTCGAATCGAGGGCAACTCCCGAGGGGAGTAACCCGCGATCTCGGGCTGCGGGCAAGTTGCACCGGCCTTCGCAACCCTAGACTCGGCGTCCCGCTCGCTGAAGCGCGTTCAACATGCTGAACGGCCGCGGCCTCCCGCCCATGCAAGCCCGCCTCGAATCCCGCTTCGACACCAATCGCGCCCTGCCCACCGCAGGCAAGGGCACGGCGACGCCGCTCGTGCCCGCCGTGTCGCGCGCGCTTGCCTTGCTCGAGCGGCTGGCCGGGGCGCGCGAGCCGATGACACTGGCGCGGCTGGCGGGCGAGCTTGCCCTGCCCAAGAGCACCGTGCACGGCCTGTGCAACACGCTGATCTCGTTCGGCTACCTGCGCCGCCAGCCAGACGGCGCCTTCCTGATCGGCCCGCGCGTGATGGGTCTGGCCGAGGCCTTCGTCTCGGGCACCGACGTCGCCCAGGAGTTCAACGCGCTCTGGGCCGACAACGGCGGCGCGCCCGAAGAGACAGTCGTGCTCTCGGTCCTTTCCGGCACCGAGGCGCTGTACGTCGCGGTGCGCAAGGGCGCGCGGCCGCTCGGTCTGGCGTTCAACGTCGGCATGCGACTGCCGGCCTATCTGTCGGGCAGCGGCAAGGCGATGCTGGCCTGGTTGCCGGCGCCGGAACTGCGCCGGCGCTTCGCGGCGGGGCTCGGCACGCGGCTGACCAAGAAGGGCCCGCGCGATCTCGATGCGCTGCGAAGGGAACTGGCGCTCACCAAACGGCGCGGCTACAGCCTCGACGATGAAGGCGTTCGCGAAGGGGTCTATTCGTTCGGCGCGCCTGTGTTCGGCGCCTCCGGCGAAGTCGTCGCCGCGATCTCGGTCTGCATCAACAAGGCGACGCTCGGCGTCGACCGCGGCGCGCGCCATCGCGATGCCGCTCTTGCCGTCGCGGCCGACCTGTCACGGCGGATCGGCGGCGACGCCGGCTCGGCCCGGCGGCTCGAGAAGGCGGCGGCATGAGCGGCGCGCTCGCGGCCGGCGACGACTACATCCTCGAGACGCGTGCGCTGACCAAGGAGTTCAAGGGCTTCGTCGCCGTCGACAAGGTGAACCTGAGCGTGCGGCGCGGCAGCATCCATGCGCTGATCGGGCCGAACGGCGCCGGCAAGACGACCTGCTTCAACCTGTTGACCAAATTCCTGACGCCGACCTCGGGGACGATCGTCTTCGACGGCCACGACATCACCGCGCAATCCTCGGCGGCGATCGCGCGGCTCGGCGTCGTCCGCTCGTTCCAGATCTCGGCGGTATTCGCCCATCTTTCGGTGCTCGAGAACGTCCGCGTCGCGTTGCAGCGAAAGCTCGGCACCTCGTTTCACTTCTGGAAGCCGGAAAGCTCGCTTCATGTGCTCGACGCCCGCGCGATCGAACTGCTGACCGCGGTCGACCTGGCGGCTTATGCACACGTTCCCGCAGTCGAGTTGAGCTACGGCCGAAAGCGTGCCCTCGAGATCGCGACGACACTGGCGATGGACCCCAAACTGATGTTGCTCGACGAACCGACGCAGGGCATGGGGCTCGAAGACGTCGATCGCATCCGCCAGCTCATCAAGAAGGTCGCGGCGAGCCGGACCGTGCTCATGGTCGAGCACAACATGAGCGTGGTCGCCAGCATCGCCGACACCATCACTGTGCTGCAACGCGGCGCCACGCTGGCCGAGGGGCCGTATGCCGAGGTCTCGAAGAACCCGCTGGTGATCGAGGCCTACATGGGCAGCGCGAATGTCGAGATGAAGGGGGCCCACGGATGAGTGCTCCTTTTCTGGAAG
>JAYSMB010000133.1:0-2478 GCA_043725065.1 Burkholderiales bacterium | reverse complement strand
CCGGCGTTGACGACGTTGATGTTGAGGATTTTTTGCTGGCCGAGCGGAACCTGGCCGAAGTCAAGGGCGGCGGGGGTGATGGCGAGCAAGGGGGCGCAGTTCGTTGAGGTGACGTAGGCGGTGCGGGTGGTGGAGCTGGAGAAGCCGGGGCCGGTGATCGCAAGGGAGATGTTCCAGGAGCCGATGGCGGCATAGGTGTGGAGGACGTTCGTGCCGGTGGCGTTGCTGGTCGCGCCATCGCCGAAGTCCCACCGGTAGGTAAGCACGTTCGCCGGGTCGGCGGCGTTCGACGAGAAGGAAAGCGTCGCGCCCAGCGCCTGCTGCGCTGGCGGCACCGTCACGACCAGCGTCTGGGGAAGTTGCGCCGCTCCCGTCGACGACCCGCCGCCACCGCCGCCGCACGCGGCAATCAAGGTCGCCAGCAGGGCTGCGAAAAAAACAGTGGCCAGAGCAGGACGGGGGCTTGCGCTCCGCGCCGAATCGGTTCGGGCCATCGAGTTCTTCTCCCTGTGACGCATCCTAGCCTGCGCCGCTCGCCGCGCACCTTTGCTGGTGCGACAAGCGTCACGCTCCATGCCCCGACCCTGCTACCCTGCCGCGCCTCCCCCTGAAGCCGATGGTCGACCCGCAGCTCCCGACCTTGCTCGACGCGGCCCTGCGCGGTACGCTGATCGCCCTGCTGCTGTTGCTGGCGGCGGCGCTGCTGCGCGACCGGCCGCGCCTGCCCGCCGCGCGTGCCGGCGTGGCGATGGCGCTGGGCCTGGTCGTGCAGGTCGTCAGCTCGACGCCGTGGTTCGAGGCCAGCGTGCCTCGGCTCTGGCAAGCGCCCTTGGTCGCCGTCTCGGTCGGCAACTCGGTCCTGTTCTGGGTCTTCGTACAGGCCCTCTTCGACGACGAGTTCGCGCTGCGTCCGGTCCACGTCGCGGCCTGGCTGCTGGTGGCCTTCGTGAGCGGATTGAACTGCGCCGTCCTCAACGGCAGCGGTCTGGCCCTGGCACAGGTGACCCTGGGCCTCCAGCGCGGCGCGCCGCTGCTCTTTTCCGGCCTCGCGGCTGCTGCGGCGGCTTCGCACTGGCGGGCCGATCTGGTGGAAGGGCGGCGGCGTCTGCGCGCCTTCATCGTCGTCGCCGGCATCGCCTACACGCTCGCGATGCTGGTCGCGCGTCTCGGTTCGCCGCAGGGGCGATTGTCGAGTGCGATGGCCTCGTTCGACGTGGCCGGCCTGCTCGTCATGGCGGCGGTGGTGGCCTGGCAGCTCTTGCGCCTGACGGGCTCCGAGCTGTTCCCGTCCGCACTGCCTCGCGCTCCTGCCTCGGCCGACCCGCTCGGCTGTGCCGTTGCGGCGCAAGCCGCGACCACGCATGTCGAACCCGAGGCCGTGACCCCATCGCCTTTGCCACCCGACCCGGCCGAGCTGCGCCTTGCCGGCACGCTCGAACGTCTGATGGCCGAAGAGCGCGCCTACCGCGGCGAAGACCTGACCGTGGCAAGCCTGGCAGCGCGCCTTGCGGTGCCGGAGTACCGGTTGCGCCGACTCATCAACCGGCGGCTCGGCTTTCGCAACTTCAACGCCTACGTCAACGCGTTCCGGCTCGACGAGGCGCGCACTGCGCTGGCCGATCCGGCGCGGCGCTCGCTGCCGGTGTTGACGGTCGCGCTCGACGCGGGCTTTCAGTCGATCGGTCCTTTCAACCGCGCGTTCAAGTCCGCGACCGGACTCACCCCAAGCGAGTTTCGGCGCCGGAAGCTGGAGCAAACCTAGCCGATTCCTGAAATCGGCTGGCCGCATGCCGATGCTTGCAAGCTTCGGCGAGACGCGGCACGCGTGACCCGTCATCGTCTCGTTAGCGAAGGGATGGTCCTTCGAACGAGAGGCGATGCGATGCTTTCAAGAGGGTCTTCTTTTTCATTCGGCGCAGCGCTTGCGCTGCTGTCGGGGCTGGCGCAGGCGGGCATGGGTCTGAGCCAGATTGCCGCGACCGCGACCGACGGGCCGGTCACCATGTACTACCCGTCGAGCGCGCTATCCCGGCCGGTACAGCGCGGACTCTTCACACTCGACGTGGCCGCCGAGGGCGCGCCGATGCGCGGCAACGGTCGCCTGATCGTCATCTCGCATGGCTCGGGCGGCGCGCCCTGGGTGCATGCGAACCTGGCGCGTGCCTTCGTCGACGCCGGCTTCATCGTCGCCATGCCCGAGCACCGCGCCGACAACTACAAGGACGACAGCGATCCGGGCCCCGACAGCTGGACGATCCGGCCGGCGGAGGTATCGCGGGCGATCGACTCGGTCGGCCGCGACCCGCGCTTCGAATCGCTGCTCGCACTCGACAAGGTCGGCATGTACGGCATGTCGGCCCGCGGCCATACCGCCCTGAGTCTGGCCGGCGGTCGCTGGTCGCCGGCCCTGTTCAACCTAAGAACCGCAGTTGCCCCAATGCAATCCCCGGGAAAGCCAGCACTGGTGCGGGTTTGATG
>JAYSMB010000132.1:0-6386 GCA_043725065.1 Burkholderiales bacterium | reverse complement strand
CAATCTCAAGCTGGACAACTTTCATGGTGACTGGAACTACACGGTCCTGCCGACGCGTAAGAAAAGTTAGTCATGTTATTTTTGCGCGATGCCTAAGTGACAGCGCGCCGGAGGCTGGCGTTCGAGCGCGAGTGTAGGCACGCCCCGCCGCGGATCGCCGGCCTCGGGAAACCCCGATGCCCGTTCGCTCACCGGCTTTGCGGTTATTGTTCACTTCCAGGGGTACAGGGGAGCGGAGTTTGCTGATGACGCGCGACGCGGCGGTGGTGCGGATCTGGGATCTCCCGACGCGGTTGTTTCATTGGGCACTTGCCGCATGCGTCGTGATGGTCATCGTCAGCGCGCACGCCGGCGGCTCGGCAATGACCTGGCACATGCGATTCGGCTACGTCATCTTCACGCTGCTGGCCTTTCGTCTTGTCTGGGGTTTTGCCGGTGGCCGCTGGTCCCGCTTTGCTTCATTCGCCTATGCGCCGGCGGCGATCTGGCGCTACCTGCGAAGCGCGGGCCGGCCGCTCGAACACTCGGACGTCGGCCACACCCCGTTGGGCGCGTGGTCGGTATTCGCGCTGCTCGGCGTGCTCGTCCTTCAAGTGGCGACCGGTCTGGTTGCGGACGACGAGATCGCCAGCAGCGGGCCATTGTTCAAGTATGCGAGCTCGGCGACGAGCCTCGCCGCGAGCCATTGGCACGCGAACTTCGGCCAGTGGATCATCGTCGGCCTGTCGATCCTGCACGTCGCGGCGATATCGTTCTACGGGCTGAAGCGCCGGCAGAACCTGGTCGCGCCGATGTGGAACGGCGACAAGCTTCTCGCCATCGACGTGCCGGCGACGATCGACACCATGGGCTCGCGTGCCATCGCCCTGGCCATTGCCGTGCTGTGCGCGATCGGCGTCGCCGCGCTTGCCAGCCTCGACACTTGAGCACTTCCGGATCGATGATGAACACCGTCGCCGCGGCTGCACGGATCGAATTGCGCCGCGCCGAGACCGCGGCCGAACTGGCCCAGGCGGCCGCGATCTTTCGCGAGTACGCCGCCAGCCTCGAAATCGACCTGTGCTTCCAGAATTTCGAGGCCGAGCTGGCCTCGCTTCCTGGCGAATACGCGGCGCCGGCCGGGCACCTGCTGCTCGCCTTCGTCGACGGCCAACCGGCCGGCTCCGGCGCGTTGCGCCCGCTCGCCGAGGTCGACCACGCCAACGCCTGCGAGATGAAGCGGCTTTTCGTACGGCCGGGGTTTCGCCGCTTCGGCCTCGGCCGCCTGATGGCGCAAACGCTGCTCGACGAGGCACGTCGCGCTGGCTACTCGGCGATGCTGCTCGACACGCTCGACGAGATGGAGTCGGCGCGCGATCTCTACGCTTCGCTCGGCTTCGAAGAGATCCCGCCGTACTATTTCAATCCGATCGCCGGCGCGCACTATCTGAAGGCGGACCTGACTTGAACCACGAACTGCATGCGGGTGCGTTACGCCTGGCCGTGCGCCCCGATCTCGGTGGCGCGGTGGCGGGTTTCTGGCATCGCGAGACGCCGATCCTGCGCTCGACCGAACCGGCTGCGCTGGCCGACTCGCGCGGCGCGGCGATGTATCCGCTGCTGCCCTATTCGAACCGGCTCGGCTACCGGCGCTTCCGCTGGAAAGGGCACGATTACACGACGCGCGCCAATGTGCGGGATTCGCCGCATTCTTTGCACGGCATCGGCTGGCAGCGGCCGTGGCGGATCGTCTCGTCGAGCGTGCTCGAGGTCGTGCTCGAGCTCGAGCACCTGGCCGACGCCGACTGGCCGTTCGCATTCACGGCGCGCCAGTACTTCACCTTGAGCGCAGAGTCGTTCAGCGTTCGCCTCCAGTTCACGAACAAGGGGGCGATCGACGCGCCGGCCGGTCTCGGCTGGCACCCGTACTTCGTGAAGCGCCTCAGGAGCCGACTGCACATCGAGCTCTCCGACCGATGGGATGCCGATGCGACGCTGTTGCCGACGCGCAAGGTGGCGCAGTCGGGCATCGACAGCGATCTTTCGCACCTCGATTTCGACAACTGCTTCGAAGGCTGGCGCGGTCCTGCGCGGATTCGCGACGAGCGCTTCTCGCTGCAGCTTTCGTCGTCCTTGCCGTACCTCGTGGTCTACACGCCGTCGGATCGCGACTTCTTCTGTGTCGAGCCGGTGAGCCACGTCAACAACGCCATCCACATGGCCGATCCGGCGGCGTGCGGACTGGTCGCACTGGAGCCGGGGGCGACGCTCGAAGCGTCGATGCGGCTCGACGTGGCTGTCGTCTAGCGCCGGACGCCGACGCAGCTCGCTGAACCCGTTCGCGGCCTACAGGCCCGGCATCGCCTGCAAATAGGTCGCGACGTCTTCGATGTTCTCTCGCGTCAGCTCGTGCGCGACGACCTTCATGACCGCGCCTTGCGGCCGCTCGTCGGTGCGCTGGAACACGATCAGCTGCTTGACGAGGTAGTCGGCATGCTGGCCCGCGAGTCGCGGAAAGGTCGCGTTGCCCTGGCCCCGCGCGCCGTGGCAGCTGGCACACGCTGGCACGCTCTTGGCCGCGACGCCCGACTCGAAGATCGCCTTGCCGGCGGCGAGACGAGCGCGGTCGCCTTCGATCTCCTGAAGGGCTGGCGCCTGGCTTGCAAAGTATGCGGCGAGCCCATTGATCTGCTGCTCGGTCAGGCTGCGGCTCAGGCCCCACATGTATTCGAAGCCCTCCGGATCGTGCCGGTCGTGGCTCTTGAAGACGCCGAGCTGGGCGACGATATAGGGCTCCGACTGCGCCGCCAGGTTCGGAAAGTTGGGCGAGGTGGCGACGCCGGTCAGGCCGAGGCAGTTCGAGCACACCTGCTGGGCCAGGGTCGTTGCCGACACCTTGGGGTTGGCCAGGTCGCGAGAGCGTTCGAGGTTGCCGCAGCCGGCCGCGAACACACCTGCCGCGGCGAGAAGGCCCAGGGTCGCGTATTTCATCTGCATCTCCTGTCGTTCATCGGCACTGGGCAGGTACTCAGTACGCCAGCCATGTGTAGATGAAGAGCGTGTTGTTGTCGCTGGCGTTGCGGCCGAAACCGTCGTAATTCTTCGACGCGCCATTGAAGCGCCCGTACGCGGTGTACTGCGCGCCGATGCGCAGGTACTGGAGCGGCGTCCAGAAGGCCTCGAGCGTGACGCCGTTCGTGGCCGGGCTGCCGGTGCGATTGCCGTCCACGGCGCGAACCGAAGGAGCCGAACTCTCGGGGTCGGGGTTGATGGTCAGCGAGCCCGGCTCGAGGCCCGCGGTCAGATAGGCCGTGTCGTGTGTTCCCGTCAGACTGAAGAGGCCGACGCTGCCGCCGTATCGCGCCCGGTACACATAGGTCAGCTTGGCTCGCACCACGTGGTTGGTGTCGGCCGCGTTGGTGTTGGCCAGCGCATTCCCGTTCGCATCGACGAAGGCCACCGGCTGATTTCCAAGTGCTGCCGGCAAGCGGTGCCGATTGCTCGTGACCACGAGCTGCGCCGTGACCGAATGCGGGTCGAGCAGGTACTGGTACTGGGCATCGACGGCGAGGTCGGTGAAGCGGTGGAGACTGGCCGGATTCGACGTGTCGAGGGGATCGTCGTAGACGCGCGCCACCATGCCGGAGGTGCCGACCATCAGGCTGTGCGGGCCCCATTCGCGGTTGTAGGCGAGGCGCCAGTAGGGGTTGACGCCACTGAGCTTCGTGTTGTTGGCGTTCGCCACGCCCGCGCTGAATATTCTGAGCGGACCTTTGGAGGTGACGTAGCCGCCCAGTTCCGCATAGATCGTCTTGTTCCAGAACGCGTAGCCGGTCAGGCCGGCGATGTTGCCGCCGGCGCCGAATCCCGGATACGGCGCGTTGCCGTCGATGAAGCGGCTGCTCGTCGGGCCAGGTACCGGCACGTACTGCATCCACGCCGCGGCGGTGTTCCACGGGTCCGAGACCGACGGATTGTTGTTGGCGCTGAAACCGAAGATCAGGTCGCGCTGCTCGTTGATGAAACGGTCGGCGTAGCGGATGTCGATGTTGTCGGCGGCGGTGTGGCCGTGAAAGGAGCCGTCCGCCGCCTGGGTCGCATAGGGGTCGTAGGTGACCTGTGCGAACGCGCCGATGTTGTCGGTGACCTTGCCGCCCAAGAGAAGACTGGCGGTCGCGAAGATCGGCTTGTTGTTCTTCTGGAAATCGGCGCCCGGGTCGTCGCTTTTCGAGGTGTTGGCCACCCTCGACAGGCTGGCGACCGCCATCGCCGAGATCGGCACCGTTCGCTCGCCGATGGTGTAGCCGGTGAGCTTGAAGAGTCTCCCGTAGGGCGTCAATTCCGGGAACTGGCCGCCGGCATGGCAGGCCACGCAGTTCTGCCCGGTCTGGCGGTTGAAGGCCGGAATGGCCTGCGCGCCGGCAGGCCACAGGGCAAGCAACAATGCGCTCAGGCCGAGCAACGCCGAAAGCACCGGCGCCGCGAAGCGATCTGCATAAAACATCGTTCTGTCCATCCCTCGATCTCCTGAACCCGTGCCGCGATCAGACGCCTTTTGCAGCGGCGGAACTTGACGTGGATCAAACAGCGAAGCGCAGCCTGACAATGAATCCATCGATCGTCTGTGCGGTGGCGCACATCGGTTCATCGACTCTCCTGCCGCGTGCGGGGCGAGTCGTCCGGCGATGAGCAGGCCGCCCGACTTTGCCGTTCGCGTCGCCGTGGCAGCGCCCGCCCTGCTCGGCGAAGGGCCGATGTGGCTGCCCGACCAGCAGGCGCTCTGGTACTGCGACATCCCGGCACGGCGCCTGCATCGATTCGACCCGGCCACGAACGAGAGCCGCCAGTGGGATTTCCACACCGATGTCGGCAGTGGCGCACCGTGCGCCGACGGCAGCTTCCTACTTGCCCTGCGCGATGGCCTGTGGCATTTCGACCCGCGCGACGACCGGCGCACGAAGATCGCCGAGCCTCCCTACGACACCAGCAAGCAGCGTTTCAACGACGGCAAGTGCGATGCGGCCGGGCGCTTTTGGGTCGGCTCGATCGACGAGCCGCGCCGGCCGGCACACGCCGCGCTCTACTGCTTCGCAGCGGGTCGGCTCGAGCAAAGGCAGGACGGCATCACGGTCAGCAACGGCCTCGCCTGGAGTCCCGACGGCCGAACGATGTACTGGAGCGACACCGGCGCGCGGACGGTCTGGGCCTTCGACTTCGACATGGCGACCGGCGCGATGAGCGGCCGCCGCATCTTCGTCAGCTTCCCGCCCAAGCCCGCCGATGGCAGCCTCGCCGACTATGGTGGCCGCCCCGACGGCGCCACGGTCGACGCCGAAGGCTGCTACTGGGTCGCGATGTACGAGGGGGGGCGCGTACTGCGCTTTTCGCCCGGCGGGGAGTTGCTGCGTGAAGTGCGCATCCCTGCGCTCTGCACGACCATGCCCTGCTTCGGCGGGCCGGACCTGAAGACCGTCTACGTGACGAGCGCGAGCATCAACCGTACGGCCGAGGAGATCGCCCGTCTGCCGCATTCGGGTTGCGTGTTCGCATTCGACGTCGACGTCGCGGGATTGCCGGTGGCTCTGGCCGCGCCGGTGCCGTAAGGCGAGCTGGAGCGGGTGGGTTCTTACGTATAATCTTTGGCTGTGCTGAAAGTCGCCCTGCCGCGCCCCTCCTCCGACGCGGTGATCCGCGGCGACGGGCGTGGCCCATTGCGGGCAGCCGCCGATTTCGACGCTGACGAAGCGCCGGTCCGGCGCTTGACCCGGGCCGAAGTCGCCGAACTCGTCGCACGTCAGCCGGTCCTATCGCCGTGGCGGGTCGTGGCGGCCCAGGGGGTGGTCGGACTCGTCGTCGCGGCCCTGGTCCAGGCAGTCACCGGCGATCGGCTGCTCGCCGCATCGGCGCTTTATGGCGCTGCCGTCGTGGCCGTTCCTGGCGCGCTCATGGCGCGCGGCGCGACCAGCCGGCTCGGCACGATCTCGCCGCTTACGAGCACCGTGAACGTGATGGGTTGGGCCACGGTGAAGATCGTCGTCTCGGTGCTCATGTTGGCGCTCGCCGCGCGCATCGTCCCGGGCCTGAACTGGCCCGTGATGCTGGCGACGCTGGTTCTGTGCATGCAGACTTACCCCTTCGCCCTGCTCTGGCGTGGCCGCCGCGCGCGAGCGAACTGATTTACGCAAAGACATTCAACAGACATGGCAGCCGAAGAGCACGCGAAGACCTCTGGTGAATACATCATTCATCACCTGACCCATTTCGGCACCGGCAAGCCCAAGGGCCTGGTCGATTTCTCGGTAATCAATTTCGATTCGGTCTTCTTCTCGATCGCGCTCGGCGTGCTGGGCTGCTTCGTGATGTGGCTGGCGGCGCGCAAGGCGACCTCGGGCGTGCCGGGGCGCTTC
>JAYSMB010000131.1:0-9915 GCA_043725065.1 Burkholderiales bacterium | reverse complement strand
GCGAGGTGCTCGTGGTCGGCGCCGGGCCGGCCGGCAGCGCCGCGGCGCATTTGCTCGCCAAGGCCGGTCGTGACGTTGTGCTGATCGACCAGCACCGGTTTCCGCGTGACAAGGTTTGCGGCGACGGTCTCATTGCGGATGCGCTGCGCGCGCTTGGCCGGCTCGGCGTGCTCGAGGAGGTGATGGCCGAGGCCCGCGCGTCGACCGCGCTCGCCTGCGTCGCGCCGCGCGGCGGGCGCATCGACGTGCCTGCGACGCTCGCCGTGCTGCCGAGAAAGCGTCTCGACGAGATCGTGTGCAACGCTGCCACGGCGGCCGGCGCGCGCATGTTCGCACCGCTGCAGTTCGTCGCGCCGCTGCGCGACGCCGCGGGTCGCGTCGTCGGCGCGACGCTGAAGCAAGGCGACGCGGTACGCGAGATCAGAGCCACCTGGGTCGTGCTCGCGACGGGCGCGCAACCGCGGGCGACGATCGCCGCCGGCCTGTGCGAGCGGCGCACGCCGAGCGGCATCGCCATGCGCGGCTACGTGAAGAACGCGGCGATGGCGGCGCGCATCACCGGCCTCGAGGTGGTCTGGCACAAGCGTCTCGCGCCCGGCTACGGCTGGATCTTTCCCTGCGCCGGCGACCTGTTCAACATCGGCGTCGGCGTAGCGCAAAGCGAGCGTGGAAGCAAGCCCTTGAACCTGCACGCGGCCTTCGCCGCGTTCAAGGCGCTGCACCCGCCGGCGCGCGAGCTCGTCGAGGGCGGCCAGTGGCAGGCCGAGGCGGGCGAGGAAATGAAAGGCGCGCCGCTGCGCTGCTCGCTCGAGGGCGCGGGCTTCGAAGCGGCCGGCCTGCTCGTCACCGGCGAAGCGGCCGGCAGCACCTATGCGCTCACCGGCGAGGGCATCGGCAAGGCCATGGAGACCGGGATGCACGCGGCCGAAGCAATCCTCGCCAGCGACGACGATGCGACCGTTCGCATCGACTACGCGGCACGCGTCCGCTCGCTCAAGCCGCGTTTCGACCTGTACGAGCGGGCGCATCGGGCCCTGATCGCCCACCCCTGGACGCTCGACCTGCTGGTCTGGAGCGCGAAGCGCAGCCCGCGCCGGGTCCGGCGCATGGCCGGCGTGCTGGAGGAAAGCTACCTGCCGGTCGATGCGGTCACGGCACGTGGCGTCTTGCGGCGCCTGTTCGACTGGCGCTGAGCGCGCTCGTCATCCTGAGCGCGCCTGTCATCCTGAGCGAAGCGAAGGATCCCGCCGCGAGCCGAAGAGATTCTTCGCTGCGCTCAGAATGACAGGGGTCCACATCCCGCCCCCACCGCCATGTGCCAGCTTCTCGGCATGAACGCCAATACGCCGACCGACGTGATGTTCAGCTTCACGGGCTTCGCGACGCGTGCCGAGGAGCACAAGGACGGCTTCGGCATCGCCTTCTTCGAGGGCGCGGGGGTGCGCCTGCTGGTCGATGCGCAGAGTGCGCGCGAGTCGCCCGTCGCGGCGATGGTCAGCAACTACCCGATCAAGAGCGAGAACATCGTCGCCCACATCAGGAAGGCCACGCAAGGCCGCGTCGCCCTCGAGAACACTCACCCTTTCGTTCGCGAGCTGTGGGGTCGCTACTGGGTCTTCGCCCACAACGGCGACCTGAAGAACTACGCCCCGCGCCTGCATGGCGCTTTCCATCCGGTCGGCGAGACCGACAGCGAGCGCGCGTTCTGCTGGCTGATGCAAGAGCTGGCCAAGGCGCACGCCGGCGTTCCGCCGATCGGTGAACTCACCGCGACGCTCGCCGAACTGTTGCCGCAAGTGGCACGGCACGGCGTTTTCAACGCGATGCTGAGCAATGGCCAGGCGCTTTGGGCGCATTGCTCGACGAACCTGCATCACATCGTGCGTCAGCATCCGTTCGCCCGCGCTTCGCTGCAGGACGACGACGTGACCATCGATTTCGCCCAACACACCTCGAGCCACGACCGCGTCGCCGTCGTCGTCACCGAGCCGCTGACGCGCGACGAGTCGTGGTCGGCCTTTTCGTCCGCCGAATTGCGCGTGTTCGTCGACGGTGCGCCGTTCGCGTGCGCCTGAGCACGCTTCACACGGCGCATCCGGCGTTTCGCCGCTCCGGCGCGTCCGGCACCCGGCGCCCGGTCGAGAATCGATCGATGACGACAGTCCGCGACGACGACAACTGGCTCCAGCGGCGCTACTTCACCTGGGCCGAGCCGCACTATCTGCGCATGCCGCCGCGCACCCGAGCCGAGGTCGAACGGATCGATCGCTGGCTTTACAGCCGGCGCGGCGCCGGGGTCTGGCTCTGCTTCGCCGTGGCGATCGGGGCCAGCGTGATGGGCCTGACTGCCACCGGCATGCCCTGGCTGCTGGCGCTGGGCTTCAGCCTCGGTGCCTGGCTGGCCATTCCGTTTTCGGTACTTGGCGCATGGTTGCAGCCGGAGCGCTTCGCCGGCCACAAGGCCGTGCGCATCGGCATCATCAGTTCGCTCGGCATCTATGCCGGCGCGACGGTCGGGTTCCTCGTCAGCCGCATCGCCAAGTTCGGCGATCTTCATATCGAGACCCTCTGGCAGGCGTTTCGCAGCGCCTTCGCCGAGGTCGCACCGCTGCTCGCCCTCGCTGCGCTCGCGCTCGCCGTGGCGATGGAGCTGACCGCGTTCGCGCGGCGCCGGCTGCTGCGGGCCGAATTGGAGCGGGCGACGCTCGTGGCCGAGCGCGACAGCGCGGCGCGGCAGGCCGCGGAAGCGCGGCTGCGACTGCTCCAGGGCCAGATCCGGCCGCACTTCATCTTCAACACGCTGGCGTCGCTGCAGCATTGGGTCGACACGAGTGACGCCCGCGCCGGCCCGCTGCTGCGCTCGCTCACCGCCCTGCTGCGCACGACCACCGAGGCGATGGATGCACCGCTGGCGACGCTCGGCGCCGAGTGCGAGGCGGCGCGTCACTACCTCGAGATCATGCGGGCGCGGCTCGGCCAGCGTCTCGCCTTCCAGGTCGAGGTCGACGCCGAGGGCGCTGGCGTCGAGGTTCCGGCCGGCCTCGTCCTCACCCTGGTCGAGAACGCGGTCGAGCACGGCATCGAGCCGATGCTCGCCGGCGGCCGTGTCGACGTGAGCGTCGCCCGCGAAGACGGCGCCGTGGTGCTGCGCGTCGACGACGACGGTGCCGGCCTCGGCGATCCGGTCCTCGCCGAGGAAGCGCGGCGGCGCGGCGTCGGCATCGTCAACAGCCGCGAACGCTTGCGCCACCGCTACGATGGGCGCGCCACGCTCGTGCTCTCGATCGGCCGCACCGGCCGCGGCACCGAAGCCCGCGTGTGGATCGAGGACGCCCCATGACGACCGCCCTGATCGCCGACGACGAGGAAGCGCCGCGGCAGCAACTGCGCGCGGCACTCGCCATCGCCTGGCCGCAGCTGGAGATCGTCGCCGAGGCCGGCAACGGCGTCGACGCCTGGGACCTGTTTCTCGCGCACGAGCCGGCGATCTGCTTTCTCGACGTGCGCATGCCGGGCCTGACCGGCATCGAGGTGGCGCGCCGTATCGACGGCGGAGCGCGCGTCGTCTTCGTCACCGCCTACGGCGACCACGCACTCGCCGCCTTCGACGCCGGGGCGGTCGACTACCTGGTGAAGCCGGTCGATCCCGAACGGCTTGAGCGCACGGTGGCCAAGGCGAAGGCCGGTCTCGACGCCACGCCCGGGGCGAGCCGCGAGACACCCGAACTGGCCGAGCTGTTGCGCATGCTGGGGTCGCAGATGCGCGGCCAGCCGCCGCTCGAAGTGATCCAGGCCGGACTCGGCAAGGAGGTGCGGCTGATCCCGGTGGAGGAGGTCGTGTTCTTCGAGTCCGACTCGCGCTACACGCGGGTCGTCCATCAGGGTGGCGAGGCCTTGATTCGCACGCCGCTCAAGGAGTTGCTCGCCCGTCTCGCCACCGATCGGTTCTGGCAGGTGCACCGTTCTATCATTGTCAACCAGCGCGCCATCGCCAGCGCCGTCCGGCAGGACGACGGCGCCATGGTCGTCACGCTGCGCGGGCGCAGCGAGCGCTTGCCGGTGTCGAGACATTTCCAGAGCCTGTTCCGTGGCCAATGACGCTTCATGACCCAATCTCCATCGCCCATTCCGCACTTCGATGCCTTCTACAAATACGATGAACTGACCCGATTGCTCTTCGCCTATGCCGAAGCGCATCCGACGCTGGTCGCGGTCCACTCGATCGGCAAGAGCCACGAAGGCCGCGAGATCTGGGTCGCGAACATCACCAACCTAGTGACTGGCGCCGCCGAGGACAAGCCGGCGTTCTGGGCCGACGGCAACATCCACGCCGCCGAGCTCACCGCGTCGACGGCCGTGCTGTATTTCCTCAACGAGCTGGTCACCAAATATGGCAGCGACGCCGACATCACCGAGCTGCTCGACACGCGCGCGGTCTACCTCTGCCCGCGCCTGAATCCCGATGGCGCCGAGATCGCGCTGGCCGACCGGCCGCGCCACATTCGATCGTCGACCCGGCCCTATCCCTTCGACGAAGAGCCGGTCGAGGGTTTGACGCCCGAAGACATCGACGGCGACGGCCGGGTTCTCTTCATGCGCATCGCCGACCCGCACGGCGCCTACAAGAAATGCGCAGCCGACCCGCGCCTGATGGTCGCGCGCGAGCCCGGCGAGTTCGGCGGCGAGTATTTCCGGCTCATGCCCGAAGGTTTCGTCCAGAACTACGACGGTCTCACGGTGACGGTCAATCCCGATATCGAAGGGCTCGACCTGAACCGCAACTTTCCGTCGGGCTGGCGCCAGGAGCACGAGCAGGTGGGCGCGGGCGACTATCCGACCAGCGAGCCCGAGGTCAAGTCGATGGTCGACTTCATCGTCGCGCACAAGAACATCGGCGCCGCGATCAGCTATCACACGCACAGCGGCGTGATCCTCCGGCCCATGGGCACGCAGAGCGACGACGACATGATCCCGGAGGATCTTTGGTCGATCAAACGCTTCAGCGAGATCGGCGCGGAGCTCACCGGCTACCCGGCGATCAGCATCTGGCACGACTTCAAGTACTACCCGAAGGAGGTCATCAGCGGCACCCAGGACTGGGTCTACGAACACCTAGGCGCCTTGTTCTGGGTGGTCGAGATCTGGGCCCCGAACAAGGAGGCCGGAATCAAGGACTACAAGTGGGTCGACTGGTACCGCGAGCATCCGGTCGAAGACGACTTGAAGCTCATCAAGTGGAGCGACGAACACTGCGGCGGCCAGGCCCATGTCGACTGGAAGCCTTTCATGCACCCGCAACTCGGCCAGGTCGAGATCGGCGGCTGGGACAAGATGAACTACTGGCGCAATCCGCCGCCGCAGTTGCGCGAGCGCGAAGCGGCGCGCTTCCCGAAGTGGATGACGAAGATCGCGCTCTCGCTGCCCAAGCTCGTGCTCCTGCGCACCGAGGTGCGAGCGCTCGGCCCCGACACCTGGCGCGTCAAGCTGGCGGTGGCCAACAGCGGCTGGCTGCCGGCCTACGTGACGAAGCGGGCGCTGGCGCGCAAGACAGTGCGCGGCGTGATCTTCGAGATCCATCTGCCCGAAGGCGACTCCTCGGTCTCGCTGGTGAGTGGCAAGCCGCGCATGGAAGGGCCGCAGCTCGAAGGTCATGCGCCCAAGAATTCGCTCAACGCCTTCCTGCCTAGCCGCGAAGTGACGGCCGACCGCGCCGTCGGCGAATGGGTCGTGCGCGCGCCGCAGGGAACGCGGCTGGCGCTGAGCGCCCGCGCCGACCGGGCCGGCGTGGTGCGCGCCGAGGTGATCCTCGACTAGAGCGAGCAGGTTCTAGAAGCGCAGGCGCAGGCCGCCGGCCAGGCTGTTGCCAGAGCTCACGTTGAAGCTCTTTTCGTAGAGCGCGGCCACGTACACGTCCGTGTTCTTGGACAGAAAGTAGTCGTAGCTCAGGGAGAAGGTCTGGTCGGTGATGCGCGAGGAATTGGTTCGCCTCTGCGCGCGGCCGTAAGCGACGAGGATCACGCTGTTCTCGATCGGCACGGCGGCGCCGAGCTGGTAGAGCAGGGTCCGGGAATCGATCGTCGCCTCGGTCTTGACGCGGCCAACCTGGCCGTACAGGCGCACGAGCTTGAAGTCGTAGGTCGCACCGGCCTGGATCGCCGTTTGCCACTCGAAGCCCGCAGGCAAGGGCAGGGCGCTGTTCTTGATTTTCTCCGCGACCAGCGTAGCGGCGAACGGGCCGCTGATGTACGACACGCTCAGGCCGGAGTTGCGGCCGTCGCTGACGCTGCTTTCGGGCGTGTTGACGACGAAGTGGACCCGCAGCGGGTCCTTCGGGTTGTTCGTGTAGGCCAGTGAGTTGTTCCAGCTCCGGTCGCCCAGCACCGCGCCCGCGAAATACTGGCGCGTGCTCGGCGAGAAGCCGAACGATTCGCCGAACGGATTGAAATTGATCGTCGTCAGGTAGAGCGGCGTGACGTTGCGTCCGAGTACGGTCGTGCCGAAGGCGCCGGACAGGCCGACGTTGGCATCGCGGCCCCAGAAGGTGTCGCTGTCGCTGCGGCCGCTGCCACCGGTGTCGGCGCGGAAATAGGACTCGAGCTTGAACACCGCCTTGAGCCCGCCGCCCAGGTCTTCGGAGCCACGAAAGCCGAAGAAGCTGCGCGCCATGTTGCCGCTGTCGAGCTGCCAGCGGTAGCCATCGCCGCCGAGCACCCGGCTGTGGCTGCCCGACACGTCGACGAGCCCGTAGAGAACGACGTTCTGCGCTTGCGCGCTGGCGCCGCCGACGACGGCGGTGACGGCCAGGGCGGCCGCTAAGAACGATCGGAACATGCGTGACACCTCGACGGAGCCGGATCGGAGGAGCGGGAAGGCGACGCCGCGCGGAGCGAAGTGCCGAGCGTATTCTGGCGCACGGGCACAATCGGCGCGCCCTGAACGAGGTGAAGTTTGGAGATCGTTGTCAACGGCGCGCCACGCGTGCTTGCCGATGAGCTGGCCGAGCCGCAGATGCCGCTCTTGTGGGCGCTGCGCGAACTGCTCGGCCTGACCGGCACCAAATTCGGCTGCGGCGTGGCCGCCTGCGGCGCCTGCACCGTGCATGTCGAAGGACGTGCCGTTCGCTCCTGCGTGACGCCGCTGGAGGCCGTGCGCGGCAAACGCATCGTCACGATCGAGGCGCTCGGCAGCGCCGAGCATCCGCATGCCTTGCAACGCGCTTGGGTCGAGCACCAGGTGCCGCAATGCGGCTATTGCCAGAGCGGCATGCTGATGGCCGCGGCCGCCCTGCTTGCCACCAACCGCACGCCGAGCGACGCCGACATCGACGCCGCGATCACCAACATCTGCCGCTGCGGCACCTACCCGCGAATCCGCGCCGCGATTCACGCGGCTGCGGCCGCGCTATGAACGTGGGTTCGACGTGGCCGGCCGGGCGCCGGGCCGCCCCAAGCCCGACCGCGCCGCCTCGCGGGGCAGCGAACAACGAGAGCGTGGAGGCTTCATGAAACGCCGCACGCTCCTTTTGAGCGGCCTCGGCGCGGCCGGCGCGCTCGTTGTCGGCTGGGGCCTGCTGCCGCCGCGCAGCCGCCAGGGCGGAGTCGACACCTTGCCCGCTGTCGACGGCGAGATCGGCCTCAATGGCTGGATCAAGATCGCCACCGACGGCAGCGTATTGCTGGCCATGAACCGCAGCGAGATGGGCCAGGGCGTGCACACCGCGCTGGCGATGCTCGTCGCCGAAGAGCTCGATGTCGCACTGACGCAGGTGCATCTGATCCCGGCCGGCCATGATCGGCTCTACGGCAACGTCGCGATGTTCGTGTCGAGCCTGCCCTTGCATCCGACCGAGACCGAGCCCGGCCACGAGACCGGCGTCGCACGCGCCGGCCAGTGGGTCGTTGCCAAGCTCGCGCGCGAGCTCGGCATCAATGCGACCGGGGGCTCGTCGAGCGTCGTCGACGCGTGGGACGTACTGCGGCTTGCGGCTGCCACGGCGCGCGCCGGGTTGCTCGGCGCCGCTTCGCTGACATGGAAGCAGCCGGTCGGTGAGTTGAGCGTGAAGAACGGCGTGGTCAGCCATCCGTCGGGCTCGAGCGCCCACTACGGTCAGCTCGCGCAGATGGCGGCGGCGACGCCCAGCGGTACGGTGCGCGTCAAGGCGGCCGCCGAGTGGAAGCTGATCGGCACGGCGGCGCCACGCATCGATCTCGTCGCCAAGACCGATGGCTCAGCCGTGTTCGGCATCGACGTGCGACCGCCAGGCTTGCTCTATGCGGCGATCCGCCACTGCCCGATGATCGGCGGCGCTGTCGGCGCGCTCGATGTCGCCGCGGCGGCAAAGCGTCCCGGGGTCGAACGCGTCGTGCGCCTCGGCAACTATGCCGGATCGACGGCGGCGATCGCCGTCGTCGGCCGCACCTGGTGGCACGCGCGGCGTGGCGTCGATGCGCTCGTCGTCGAATGGCGGCAGCGGCCGGCCGGCGGTCTCGACAGCCGCGCCATCCTCGACGCGCTCGCGCAGAGCGCGAAAGACGCGGACGCGAACGGTGGCGGCTTCGTCTTCTACTCGCGCGGCAACGTCGGCGCCGCGGCGGCCACGGCGGCGCGCAGCGTCGAGCAGCTCTATCGCGCGCCCTATCTGGCGCACGCGACGATGGAACCGATCAACTGCACGGCCAGGGTCGACGCCGGCAAGGTCGAGGTCTGGGCGCCGACTCAGGTGCCGGGTCTGGCGCGCGCGATCGCCGCCGAGGCCGCGGGCGTGCCGCTCGACGACGTCACGGTTCACGTCACCTACCTGGGCGGCGGCTTCGGTCGCCGCCTCGACGTCGATTTCGTCGGCCAGGCCGTGCGCATCGCGCTCGAATGCGGCGGCCGGCCGGTGCAGCTCGTCTGGTCACGCGAAGAAGACCTGACGCACGACTTCTATCGTCCGGCCGGCGCCGCTGTGCTGCGCGCGAGCCTGGGCGATGACGGCCTGCCCGTGACGCTGCAGATCACGAGCGCCGGCGACGCGATCACGCCGCGCTGGATCGAGCGCGGCATCCCGATGCTCGCCGGCCCGGTCGACACGCCCGACAAGACCGCGAGCGAAGGCTTGTTCGACCAGCTCTACGGCATCCCGAACCAGCGCATCGCCCACGTCGCCACGCGCAGCGGCGTGCCGGTCGGCTACTGGCGCTCGGTCGGCCATTCGCACAACGCCTTCTTCAGCGAGGGCTTCATCGACGAGCTGGCGCACGAGGCGAAGCAGGACCCGGTCGCCTATCGACTCGCGCTGCTGAAAGAGGCGCCGCGGCACCACGCCGTGCTGCTGCTCGCGGCGCAGCGTGCCGGCTGGCCGGGCTACGGTACCGCGCAGCCGCTGGCGCCGGGCCGGGCTCGCGGCGTCGCCCTGCACGAGAGCTTCGGCAGCATCGTCGCCGAGGTCGTCGAAGTGTCGATCGAAGGCGGCGTGCCGCGCGTGCACCGGGTCGTTTGCGCGGCCGATGTGGGCACCGTGGTCAACCCCGGCATCGTCGCGCAGCAACTGGAAAGCGCGGTCATCTTCGCCTTGAGCGCCGCACTCTACGGCCGCATCGACATCGATGGCGGCATCGTCAAGCAGACCAACTTCCCGAACTACCCGGTGATTCGCCTGGCCGACTCGCCGCGCGTCGAAACGCATCTCGTCGCGAGCACGCGTTCGCCGGGAGGTGTGGGTGAGATCGGCACGCCGCCGCTGGCGCCGGCGCTGGCGAATGCCTTGTTCGTGTTGACGGGCAGGAGGTTCAGGGAGCTGCCGCTCGCGGCGTGACGAAGGCTGCGACGCCGGCGCGAGGTTGCGCCGCCGTCAAACCGACTCGACCGCCTCCGTCCCCGGCGCCCTGCGCACATGACGGGCCAGGGTCCGGCGCAACTTCGGCGCGTCGATCG
>JAYSMB010000130.1:0-4015 GCA_043725065.1 Burkholderiales bacterium | reverse complement strand
AGCCAGGGCCGCTACGCCTTCGGCAACCAGCCCGGCATCGCGCGCTGGAACCTCGCGCGCCTGGCCGAGGCGCTGCTGCCGCTGCTCGCCGACGATGCCGATCAGGCCACCGCCGAGGCCACGCGCGTGATCGACGCCTTCCCGGCGCTGTATCGCCGCCACCTGCTGAGCGGCCAGCGCGCGAAGCTTGGACTGCGGCGCGTCGACGGAGCCGACGACAGCGCGGATGCCTGGCTGGCCGACGACTGGCTCTCCCTGCTGCATGCCGGCCACCTCGACTTCACGCTCGCCTGGCGACGCCTGTCCGACGCCGCGGCCGGCGACGACGCGCCCTTGCGCGCTCTGTTCGCCGACACGAGCGGGCACTACGCGTGGCTCTCACGCTGGCGCGAGCGCTGCGCGCGTGAAGACGAACGCGCTTCGCCCAACGGCGACGCCGCCGGAGCGAGAGCCGCACGCGCCGAGCGCATGCGCCGCGTCAACCCGTGGGTCATCCCGCGCAACCATCGCGTCGAAGAAGCGCTCGCCGCGGCCTCCGACAACCAAGACATCGGCCCCTTTGATCGCCTGCTCGATGCCTTGCACCACCCGTACGACGAAACCGCCGGCAACGCCCGCTACGCCGAACCGGCGCCGGCCGACGTCACCGCTCGCTATCGGACCTTCTGCGGCACCTGAAGGTCTCGAAGGGTCTCACCATGAGTTGCGCAACTCGCGCAGCTTGACGAACACGGTCTTCGGATCGGGCCTTTCCGGCAGCTCGGGAAAGGCCTCGCGCAGCGCCGCGATGACGCTGGGGCTGGTCAGGCGCAAGAAGGTGTTGATCTGCTTTTCCTGCTGCAGCGTCGTGACGCGGGACGTCGCCGGATCCTGCCCCGTCACCTCGGGCAACAGCGCCCTGGCGGCCGCGTTGTCGGGCTCACGCGCGAGCGTGAAGCGCAGGTTGTTCTCGATGTAGTCGTGGCCCGGATAGACGCGCGTCCCGGCCGGCAGCTTCGCGAGCTGTTCGATGAACGTCGTGTACAGGTCTTCCGGATTGCCGCCGTTGTGGCAGTTGCCCGCGCCGGCGTTGAACAGCGTGTCGCCGGAGAACAGCGCCGGCGTCTCGGTGTGCGAGCGCAGGCAGATGTGGCACATCGTGTGGCCGGGCGTGTCCATGCATTCGAGTTCGACGGTCTTGCCGACCTTGATCACGTCGCCCGCCTTGACGCCGCGATCGACGCCGGCGATGCGCGACCCCGCGAGGTGGTGTGCTATCACCTTTGCCCCGGTCGCGGCGACGACGGCCGCATTGCCGCCGGTGTGGTCGTGATGTTCGTGCGTGTTGAGGATGTGCGTGATCTGCCAGCCCTTCACCCGGGCCGCGTTCAGACATTTCTCGTGGTCGAGCGGATCGATCGCCAGGGCCTCGCCGCTCTCGGGGCAGGCGATCAGGTAGTTGTAGTTGCGGTAGGCGTTGCCGGTCCAGATGCGCTCGACGAGCATGCTTGCTCCAGGTGTCGGATTGGGGTCTCGGGCCATCATGCCACCTCGGCGCCCTGCGCTTCGGCCGACGAAATCATCACCTTCGGCGCGACCGGGATGGCCGCGGGGCCCTTCGCGTGCTCTTCTTCGGCGCAACCGCGGATCCGCTCTGCGCGTTCGCTCGGCGTTCCATAGCGCGGGCTGGACTCGTTCGGACGTTGCCGCAGAAGCTCGATCACCGCGATCAGATAGCGGCTCCCGTTCGGCGCTTTCGCCAGCTCCTTCGCCGCCCAGCAATCGGCAGCGGCTTCGTTCGACGTGTCCTGCGCGACGTGCCCGAACTCATGCACGAAGAAGAAATGCTCGGCGCCGGGATTCTTCTTGCGAATCAACTGCACGACGATCGGGCAGAGGTAGACCGCGGGCGGGTCCAGCCGCGACACCGCGACGTCGCCGCCGGTCTCATTGCAGTCCTGGACGACCGGGACGGCCGCCAGCGCTCCCTTCGGCACCCATTGCGCCTGCACGCGAACGGCGGGCAACAGAAGCAGGAGGGGTGCCAGAACAGCGGCGAGGAAGCAACGGTTCACCACAGTCTCGAAATGCGACGCAAGTGTGCTCCTCGTCGGCTCGACGCTTCGACTTCGTGACGCTTTGCTCGGGAACACCGTGTGTCCGCGGGACTTTCCCGCCGGTGACCGCCCGGGCGCCTTCCGATCGGGACAATCGAGCGGAGTTGGATCGAGCTCCCTCGGCCAGGCTCTTTCCCTCCCATGCACCTCGACATCGCCACCCTGCTTTTCGCCATGACCGTCTGCATGGTGACCATGGCCGTTGCCCTGCCGGCGGTGATGGGCCAGGTCAACGAGCCAGCGCGTCGCGCCCAGGCCGGCGTCGTGCTCCAGGGGACCGGCTGGGCCTTGCTTCTGCTATCGGGCCTGGTCGACAGCGACTCGGCCTCCGACCGCGTCCTGTCGACCCTGGCGATGGCCGGAATCGCCGGTGGTCTGGCCCTGAACGCGACCGCGTTCGACTTGTGGTGCGGCCGCGCCCCGCGGAGCCGGGTGCCGGTGCTGATCGCCGTCATCCTGCCGCTCGGTTACGGGCTCGGCTTCTCGAGCTACGCCTTCCGCGTCGGCTGGGCGAACGGGCTGCTCACGCTGCAGATGGCCTTGGTGGTCGCCGCGGTCTGGCGCAAGCCGGCGGTGCCTGTCGGCAAGTGGCGCTGGTTGCTCGTCGTGAGTCTTGTCGCCCAGATGATGCTTACCTTGTGGCGCGGCATCCTCGGCGCGTTTTTCACCGAAAGCTATCCGACCTTCCTGGCGCCGCACCCGGTGAACTACGCCTTCGCCATCATCGCCAACGCGACGACCGTGCTTTCGCTGATGGCGGTGCTGCTGGCACACCGCGACGAGGCGGCGCGCGAGCTCGAGCGGCTCGCGACGCTCGATGGCCTGACGGCCGTGCTCAATCGCCGCGCCTGGATGACCCGGGCCGCGATGGAGATGGCGGTGAGCGTTCGCTACTCGCATCCCGTGGCCGTGCTGATGATCGACATCGACCACTTCAAGCAGGTCAACGACTGCCATGGCCACGATGCCGGCGACCGCGCTCTGGTGTTCATGGCCAGGGCGCTCCAGGCGGCGGTGCGCCCGGGCGACCTGGTGGGCCGGTTCGGCGGCGAAGAGTTCTGCGTTCTGATGACCCATGCCGACCATGCCGCGGCGCGTGCATTCGACGTCCGCATGCGGGAATATCTGGCCGAGGCGACCGAGCGAGAGCTGGGCTTCGCGTTGGCCTACAGCGCGGGCATCGCGATGCGCAACTCCTCCGACGACACGCTCGCCGCGATGCTCAAGCGCGCCGACCTAACGCTGTACAGCGCGAAGGCCCAGGGTCGATCACGCACTCTCGATGCCAAGGGCCCGCGCCTGCAGGCTGTCTAGCGCGCTTGCTCTCGTACCGGGAGCTTCCACCCCGGCCGCACGAAGTGGCAGGTGTAGCCATTCGGGATGCGCTCCAGGTAGTTCTGGTGCTCCGGCTCGGCCTGCCAGAACGGACCCGCCGGCGCCACCTCGGTGACGACGCGTCCGGGCCACAGGACCGACGCTTCCACATCGGCGATCGTGTCTTCGGCGACGCGCTTTTGCTCGTCGCTCGTGTAGCAGATGGCCGACCGGTAGCTGACCCCCACGTCGTTGCCCTGGCGATCGCGCGTGGTCGGGTCATGCACCTGGAAAAAGAACTCGAGCAGCTTGCGAAAGCTCAGCCTGGCCGGATCGAAGATCACCTCGATCGCTTCGGCATGGGTGCCGTGGTGGCGATAGGTGGCGTTCGGCACGTCGCCGCCCGAATAGCCGACCCGGGTGGCGATCACGCCGCTCATCTTGCGGATGAGGTCCTGCATGCCCCAGAAACATCCACCAGCGAGCACAGCACGTTCTTCAGTCATTTGCACTACTGTCCGGTTAAATGATCCGCGCCGAGTCTGAGATCAAGCATTGGCGCGGGGTGTAGGCTGATTTCATTTGGTGCCGATTTGAACTTCGTT
>JAYSMB010000129.1:0-5982 GCA_043725065.1 Burkholderiales bacterium | reverse complement strand
TCGACGGTCAGGCCGATGTCGCGGCCGTCGACCGGAGCGACACTTTCGCCGATGTCCTCGACGACGCGGCCGAGCCGGTCCTTGATGACGCGGCGCGTTCCATCGCGGCCGGCCAGGTCTTTCTGGAACGCGAGCTCGATGCCTTCCTGGCCTCGGTCTTCGACGTTGGTGAAGCCGACGACATGCGCGTCGGCTTCGCCTTCCGGGTACTTGCGCTTGTACTCGCGCACTTCGTGGATGCCCTTGATGCCGAGGCCGCGAATCTGTTCGGCGACGGCGTCGTCGACCTGGCGGCGCAGCCACACGAAGTTCGGGTTGTCGTTGAGCCGGCTCTCGAGCTCGACGCTGGTCATGTCGAGCGCGCGCGCCAGCACCGCGCGGCTGGCCGCATCGCCTTCGAGATCCTTCGGGATCGCCCAGATCGAAGGCGCGGGGATGCTGGCCGCGAGGATCAGGCCGTTGCGGTCGACGATGCGGCCGCGGCTGGCCGGCAGGTCCAGCGTATGGCCATAGCGGATCTCGCCCTGCTTCAGAAAGAACGGCGCGGCGATGATCTGCACATAGACGGCACGCCCGAGCAGCACGGCGAAGCCGAGGCCGACCAGCGCGACCAGCAGCTTCGAGCGCCACGGCGGCGTCGGCGTCGCGAGCAGCGGGCTGGTCGAGTAGTTGACGCTCTTGACGCTGCCCGCGGAGCGCGATTTCGGCGCGTTCTTGCGGTTCATGGCGTCTGGCCTTGCGCGGCCGGCGCCGAAGCCGCAGCGGCGACTCGCGGCAACTCCACGTACTGCGTCACCGCCGGCGTCGCCGTGCGCATGGACAAGCGGTTGCGCGCCGTGCGCTCGACGCGCAATGGCGTGGCCTGCGAACGCAGCTCGGTCTTCAGCCGCTCGATGTCGTTGTCGAGCGCGCGCTCGTCGCTCTGCGCCTTGTCGAGCGCAGCGAACAGGCGCCGCGATTCGTACGAGACGCGCACGAGATAAACGCTGCTCACGAGCAAGGCCACGAGCAGGAGGATGTTGACCCGGGTCATCGCCCCGGCCCGGAGTCGAACGGCTCGGTCGTGCGCTCGGCGATGCGCATCACGGCCGAGCGTGCCCGCGGATTGACCAGCGTCTCCGCGTAGCCCGGCTTGACGCGAGCGAGCGCCGCCAGCCGATGCGGCCTGGGCGCGGCGAACGGCGCGCGGCGGTCGAATTCGGTCTTGCTCTCTTTGGCGATGAATGTCTTGACGATGCGGTCTTCGAGCGAATGAAAGCTGATCACGACGAGGCGTCCGCCCGGCACCAGCAATTCGAGTGCCGCACTCAGGGCTTGCTCGAGTTCCTCAAGCTCGGCATTGACGAAAATCCGAAGTGCTTGAAACGTGCGCGTCGCAGGGTTCTGGCCCGCTTCGCGGGTGCGGACCGCACCAGCCACGACTTCGGAAAGTTCCCCTGTGGTTCGAACAGGGCGCCCGCCTTCGCGCCGAGCAACAAGCGCCTTTGCAACCTGTAGAGCAAACCGTTCTTCCCCATAGTCGCGTATCACCTCCGCAATGTGGCGCTCGTCGGCGCGGGCAAGAAATTCGGCGGCGCTTTCGCCGCGGGACGTGTCCATCCGCATGTCGAGCGCGCCGTCGAAGCGAAAGGAAAAGCCGCGCGCCGGGTCGTCGATCTGCGGTGAGGAAACGCCCAGGTCGAGCAGCACGCCGTCGACCCTGGCGATGCCTTGCGCGGCGAGCGTCGCCGGCAACTGGGAAAAGCTCGTGTGCTCTATCGCGAAGCGCGGGTCGGCCGCGAGGTCCGGCGCTTCGATCGCGCTCCGCACCGCCTGCGGATCGCGGTCGATGGCGATCAGTCGACCGGTCGAGGACAGCCGCGCCAGGATCGCCCGCGAATGTCCGCCGCGGCCGAACGTGCCGTCAACGTAGATGCCCTCGGGCGTCGTGACGAGCGCTTCCACGGCCTCTTGCAGCAGCACGGTGATGTGTTCCGCGGCGGCGGCAGTCATCAAAAGCTGAAGCTCTTCAGCGACTCGGGCATCGCCGACAGCATCACCGCGGCTTCGTGGGCAGCGTGCCGCTGGGCGTCCCAGAGCTCGAAGTGGCTGCCCATGCCGATCAGCATCACGTCGCGGACCAGGCCGGCGGAGGCGCGCAGCTCGGGCGCGATCAATACCCGCGACGACGCGTCGATGTCGACGTCCATCGCGTTGCCGAGGAAGATGCGCTTCCAGCCGCTCGAGTCCATGGGCAGCGCCGCTACCTTGTCGCGAAAGTTCTCCCAGGCGGGGCGCGGAAAGACCAGCAGCGAGCCTTCCGGGTGCCTGGTGAGGGTGAGTTGATGGACTCCCATCGCCGCCAGCAGTTCGCGGTGGCGTGCCGGCATCGCGATGCGGCCTTTGCCATCGAGCGTCAACGCTGCAGGGCCTTGGAATACGACGCTCGCCACAAAACCCCACGAAAGTGCACTTTGTGCCACTTTAGCCGGAAGCCGGCGCAGGGTCAATTCAAGAACGAAACAAAAATCAATGGAATCAAGGACTTAGAAGCGGCTCTCCTCTTATCGATTCAGGGCGAGGAAATGCCTCAAGAAACAAGGACTTGCAGCGCAGTGTGAAAGACGATGCTCAGGACGAAGCAGCTCGCCCGGGCCTTCGTGCGCCGCAGCGGCACTTCACGTCGAGGCAGCGAACGCGCACTGGATCACGAATCAGCGCTTGAAACGCTTCGCGAGTTCAGCCGCGGCGCGAATCAGCAAATCGGCCTCGACGCCGACGGCGACGAACAGCGCGCCCGCCTTCAGATAGCGCTCGGCCACCTTCGGATCGATGTCGATGATGCCGGGTGCCTTGCCCGCAGCGAGCACGGTGGCGATGCCGGCATCGATCGCGGCAAGCACTTCGGGATGATCCGGCTGGCCGAGGTGTCCCATCGACGCGGACAGATCGGCCGGCCCGAAGAAAACGCCGTCGACACCCTCGACCGCGGCGATCGCTTCGAGGTTTGCCATCGCCTCCTTCGACTCGGCCTGCACCAGCACGCAGATCTCGTCGTGGGCGTGTGCGACGTAGCCTTCGACCCGGCTCCAGCGGGTGACGCGCGACATCGCGCCGCCCAGGCCCCGGGTGCCGCGCGGCGCATAGCGCGTCGCCGCGACGACGGCGGCGGCCTGTTCTGCCGTATGGACCATCGGCACCAGCAGGCTCTGCACGCCGGCGTCGAGGTACTGCTTGATCAACGCCGTGTCGCCCTGCACCGGCCGCACGACGACGCTGACCGGATAGGGCGCCACCGCCTGGAGTTGCGCGAGCACGCTGCGCAGGTCGTTGGGCGCGTGCTCGGCGTCGATCAGCAGCCAGTCGAAGCCGGCCGTCGCGACCATCTCGGCGACATAGGCGTCGGCCAGGCTCAGCCACAGTCCGATCTGCGCTTCGCGACGGGCGAGCGCGGCCTTGAATGCGTTGTGTGGTTGCTTCATTTTTCGCTCCGATCCGCTCAGACGAAGCGGAAGGCGATCGCTCCCAGCGCTCCGTAGTCGACATGGAATACGTCACCGCGCGCAGCCGTCGTCGGCCGCGTGAACGAGCCGCCAAGGACGACATCGCCGGCGTTCAGTTGCTCGTCGTAGGGCGCGATCTTGTTGGCCAGCCAGGCGACGCCATTGCCCGGGTGGTTGAGCACCGCGGCGGCCAGGCCGGTCTCCTCGATGACGCCGTTCTTGTAGAGCATGGCGCCGGCCCAGCGCAGGTCGACGTCGTGCGGGCGCACTGGCCGGCCGCCGGTGACGATGCCGGCGTTGGCGGCAAAGTCGGCGATCGTGTCGAAGACCTTGCGCGGCGCCTTGGTCTCGCGGTCGAACTGCTCGATGCGCGCGTCGATGATCTCGACCGCCGGCGTCACCAGCTCGGTGGCGGCCAGCACTTCGGCCAGCGTGACGCCCGGGCCTTTGAGCGGCCGGCCGAGGATGAAGGCGAGCTCGACCTCGACTCGCGGGGCGATGAAACGATCGATCGGAATGTCGCCCCCGGCCTCGAAGAACATGTCGTCGAGCAGCGGTGCGTGGTCGGGCTCGGTGATCTGCGAAGCCTGCTGCATGGCGCGCGAGGTCAGACCGATCTTGCGGCCCTTGACGACGCGGCCTTCGGCCAGCCTGAGCGCGAGCCAGGCACGCTGGATCGCGTAGCCGTCCTCGATCGTCATTCCGGGGTGGCGCTGCGAAAAATGGCGCAACTGGACACGGCGCTTTTGCGCGTCGTGCAGTTCGGCGGCGAGCGCCGCGATCTTGGCGGGCGAGAGCACGCGCGTTCCGACTACTTGCCCGCGAACAGCGGATGCAGGTTGCTGTGCTTGGAATCGAACACCGGCTCGCCTTCGTCGATCTGCAAGGTGATGCCGAGCGGTCGGCTCGCGAACAGCGCGGCGAAGTGGCTGCGTACCGCCGCCATCAATGCCTCGCCGGTCGCGGCGACGAGCGGCGCAGCGCGGCCCGGTGCGATGCGCACGTTGAGGTAGACGAAAGCGCGATCGGGCGCTCCGTCGGCGACGGCGAACGTGGCCGCGGGGTACGCGAGCACCCGCGTGCCGCCGATCGGAAAGACGCGCTTGCCTTCGCCGTCGCGCTGCGCGCAAATCACCTCGGCGAGCGTGGCGCAGAGCATGCCGACGTTAGCCTCGGGATCGAGGTTGGCGGTGTACTGGATCGTGACGTGGGGCATCTTGCTTCCTTGGTTAGGCGACTCTATTCGACGGCCATCAGCGCGACCGTGCAGCCGACCGAAAAGATCGGAATCGGCGCGTAGAAACGAACGACACCCGCGCCGCGCGCCGCCGCCGCGACGGCGATGAAGGTGCGGATCTCGAAGCCGCCCTGCCCTGCCTCGCGATACGTCGCTTCGTCGCTGTACGACAGCATCGCGTCTTTGTCCTGATGCGACCAGCGGTCGAGAAACTCGCGATCCCACGGTTCGTTGATCTTGCCCGAGTCGGGCGTCGCCGGCCAGTGCGAGATGCCGCCGGTGCCGACCAGCGCGATCCGCTCCGGCGCTTCGTCGCAGGCACGGCGCAACGCCTCGCCGAAGGCCCAGGCGCGCTTGAGCGGCGTAAGCGGCGGCCCCTGGCAATTGATGTTGGCCGGAATGATGGGCAGGTCGAACTTCGGCGTCAGGAAGTGCAGCGGCACCATGATCCCGTGGTCGAACTTCCATTCCTCGGCGTAGGCGAGGTCGATCTCGTTCATCACGCTGACGATCAGGCGCTTCGACAGCGCGGCGTCGCCGGGAATACGGGTCCTGGCGATGCCGAGCCATCCCGGGTCCTCGATCGGCCCTTCGTAGTGGTCGGCCATGCCCATCGCGTAGGCCGGCATGTTGTTCATGAAGAAGTTCGCGAAGTGCTCGGCGGCGATGACGATGAGCGCATCGGGCCGGCTCGCCGCGAGCGCTTCACCCATGCCGCGAAACTCGGCGTGGAAGGCATCTCGGATGCCGGGCTCGGCGAGATGGGCTCGGCCGGTGATGCCCGGGCCGTGGCTGCAGACACCGGCAAAGACCAGGCTCATCGCAGTGCCCGCCGGGCCGCCCCAAGGGTGCTGCGCACCCCCTCGGGGGGCAGCGAACGAAGTGAGCGTGGGGGCCTCATACGCCCGCCACCTTCTCGTCGGCGGATGTCGTCATCGCATAGATGCCGGCACGCACCGGGCCGTGGCGACGCACGCCGTCGCGCATGGCCTGGATGTACTCGGCCCAAGGCATGCCGAGCAACGCCGCGAAGTGCATCAGCAACTGACCGTTCGCACCGAGCACGTAGAGCTTGCCGATGTCGCCGGCGACGAAGGCATCGTGTTCTTCCGCAGTGAGCTCGTAGTCGCCGAGCAGCGAGGACATGTCTTCGCGAAAACGCTTCCGCACCGCCGCGTCGCGGTTCAAATGGAACAGCAGCTTCTGCGCGGAGTACAGGCTCATGGCCGCCTCCTTCGCCCCGGGGGACGGCTGGGGAGAGGC
>JAYSMB010000128.1:0-2972 GCA_043725065.1 Burkholderiales bacterium | reverse complement strand
GTGCCGGTCGCGTCGAGCATGACGTCGACGTCGCGCTCCCGCACCGCGACCGTCGTCACGCTGATCGGCGGCCCGCCGGCGGCCGAGCCTGCGGCTGCGGCTGCGGCTGCGGCTGCGGCACCCGCCGTCGCCAGCGCATGGCCGCTCATCTTGTCGCGCGTCAGCGCATAGCCCGCGGTCGCCGCGACCACGACGACGGCGGCGGCGATACCCACGAGAAGCGTCGTCTTCATTGACCCTCGATTGTGCCGCCCCGACCCGGTGTTGTAACCGGGGGTTCACGCGGCCGGCGTGACGGAGACCGCGGAGTCGCCGTCGAAGCGCAGTGCCGGCACCCGGCTCGCCGCCCACGACGCCGCCACGCAAAGCACGGCCGCGGCCAGAAAAGCGAACTCGAAGGCGCTGCGCAAGCTGGCCTCGACCGCCGCCGAACGCACCCCGGCCAGTAACGGCGCGGCGCCGATCAGGCCGTAGATCAGGGCGCCGAAAGCCGATGCACCGAGCGACGAGCCGAGCGTTCGCGCCAGCGAGACGGTTGCCGCCGCAGCACCCAGACGCACCGGGCCGGCGGCTGTCCGCGTCACGATCTGCATCACCGACATCACGCCGCCGAGGCCGATGCCGGTCGTCACTTCGAGCGCGATGAGAAGAGGACTTGGTCGTCGGCAGCAAGGCGAGACCGCACAGCGACACGGCGGCGAGCGGCAGGCTGAAACTCGGAATCGCGGTCGGCCGCCCGGTCCAGACGATGATGCGTCCGGTCAGCGCCGCGCCGCCGACGATGCCTACGGTAAGCGGCAACAGCAGCAGCCCCGACTCGGCCGGGTTGGAATGCAAGGCGAGCTGAAGATAGACCGGCAGGTAGAAGACCATCGCGAACATCGCCGACGCGAAGCCCAGGACCGTCAGGACGGCGTAGCGCACGGCCGGCAGGCGCAGCAGCTCGACCGGAAGAAAGGGTCGCTCGGCGCGCCGCTCCGCCACGACGAACGCGGCGCCGAACACAAGCGTCGCCGCGACCAGGGCCCTTGCACGACACGCGCGGCGTTCAGGGCGAACAGCGTCGGCACCAGCCCGCAAGCGAGCGATCCGGTCGCGAAGACGAGGAGCACGACCCGAGCACACCTTGCGCCTTCCGAAGCGGTCGTCGAGCCGGCCGTAGAGAGGCACCATGACGACCGACGCGAGCAGGTAGGCGACCGCCAGCCACGAGGTCTCGCGCAGGCCGCCGAGCTCGCGGCTGATGACCGGCGTCGCCGTGGCGAGCAAGGTCTGGTCGACCGCCGCCAGGAACATCGGCAGCATGACCGCGAAGAACAGCTTGCGGAATCGCGCCCTGTCGAACCCGGTCGGCGGCACAGCCTGCGCGACAACCGGATCGACGGGAGCGGCGCTCGCAAGCGTCGGCGACGCGAACTCCGCGCCGTTCTCTCTGCCGCTCACGCCCGGCCGGTCGAACCGAATCCGCCGGCGCCGCGTTCACTGGCGCCGAACCACTCGACGACCCGAAAGCTCGCCTGCACGACCGGCACGATCACGATCTGGGCGATGCGCTCGAAGGGCTGTACCGTGTAGGCGCTGGCGCCGCGATTCCAGCAGCTCACCATGAGCGGACCCTGGTAGTCGGAATCGATCAGTCCGACCAGGTTGCCGAGGACGATGCCGTGCTGGTGGCCGAGTCCCGAGCGCGGCAGGATCATCGCCGCGAGCTGCGGGTCGCCGATATGGATCGAGAGCCCGGTCGAAATCAGTTTTGCTTCACCCGGCGCCAGCTCGAGCGGCTCGTCGAGACAGGCGCGCAGGTCGAGGCCGGCGCTGCCGGGGGTGGCGTACGCGGGCATCTGGTCGGTCATGCGCGCATCGAGCACGCGAACCTCGACCTCGGTCATGGCGCCAGCCTCATGCCTGGCGCGCCAGCCGCGCCGCGATCTCGGCGATCAGTTGGCGAGCGAGGACGAGCTTGTCGGCGCGCGGCAGCTCGCGTTCGCCTTCGGCGTCGACGAGCACCAGCGCGTTGTCGTCGCGGCCGAAGGTCGCAGGCCCGAAGTTGGCGACGATCAACGGCACCTTCTTGCGCCGCAGCTTCTCGCGCGCGTGGGCGATCAGGTTGTCGCTCTCCGCCGCGAAGCCGACGCAGAACGGCGGCTTCGGCAGACTTGCGACCGCAGCCAGGATGTCGGGATTTTCGACAAGTTCGAAGGCGGGCACGGCGCGTCCTTCGGCCTTCTTGATCTTGCTGGCGGAAGCGCTTGCCACGCGCCAATCGGCGACAGCGGCGGTCGCGACGAAGACATCGCTCGCCGGCGCGGCCGCCAGCGCGGCCTCGTGCATCTCGATCGCTGTCGTCACGTCGACGCGCTTGACGCGGCGCGGCGTGGCCAGCGCGACCGGCCCGGCAATCAGCGTCACGACCGCGCCCGCTTCCGAAGCGGCGCGGGCGATCGCGAACCCCATCTTGCCGCTCGAGCGATTGGTCAGACCACGCACCGGATCGATCGGCTCGAAGGTCGGGCCGGCGGTGACGAGAATGCGTTTCCCGGCGAGCAGCTTGGGCTGGAAAAACGCGATCAGCTCGTCGCGCAACTCGGCCGGCTCGAGCATGCGCCCGTCGCCGATCTCGCCGCAAGCCTGGTCGCCATCGCCCGGCCCCAGCACGGTCGCACCGTCCGCGGCAAGCTGCGTGAAATTGCGCTGCGTCGCGGGGTGGGCCCACATCTCGCGATTCATCGCCGGGGCGACGAGCAAGGGGCAGCGCTCGATCGGCCGCGCCAGGCAGGCCAGCGACAGCAGATCGTCGGCGCGGCCATGCAAGAGCTTGGCGATGAAGTCGGCGCTGGCCGGCGCGATCAGGATCGCGTCGGCTTCGCGGGTCAGATTGATGTGCGCCATGTTGTTGTGGTCGCGCGCGTCCCACTGGCTGGTGAAGACAGGTCGGTTCGACAGCGCCTGCAAGGTCACTGCGGTGATGAAGT
>JAYSMB010000127.1:0-9360 GCA_043725065.1 Burkholderiales bacterium | reverse complement strand
GCACAAGCACCGGGCGCAGCGAAGAAAGGACGTCGAGGCCAGTCCCTACATCAATCATCCGATCGCGCTGGCACGAACGCTCGCCGTCGAAGGCGGGGTGAGCGACACGAAGACGCTGATCGCGGCGGTGCTGCACGACACGGTGGAGGACACCGACACGACCCTGGAGGAAATTCGCGCGATGTTCGGCGCCAAGGTGGCCGATGTCGTTCGCGAAGTCACCGACGACAAGACGCTCGACAAGGCCGATCGCAAGCGTCTGCAGATCGAGCATGCGCCGCACATGAGCAGAAGGGCGGCGCTGGTCAAGCTCGCCGACAAGACCTCGAACCTGCGCGACGTCGCGACCAATCCCCCGCGCGGCTGGCCGCTGGCGAGAAAGCGCGCCTACTTCGACTGGGCCAAGGCCGTCGTCGACCAGTTGCCGCCTGTCAGCAAGCGGCTGCGCGCGGCCTTCGACGAGGCGTATTCGAAGCGGCCGTGACGCGTCATTGCTCGCGGTAGAACCAGGCAGCCGCCGACAACGCGATGCCGATCGCATAGAGCGCCAAGGTGTTCGGCACGACATAGGGATAGAGCATCAGGGCGACGCCGAGCCACTTGATGGCGCGCCGCTCGCGCCGTTTGCCGTAGTAGTAGGCAAACAAGCCGATCAGGCCGAACAGGATCGCGCCGACAATGTAGGCCGGAGTCGGCCATTTGAAGCCGAGCTCGCGGAGCATTTCCATTTCATCCTGCATGCGGAGCCCGACTCCTTTGCGCCGACCTTACCGCTTTTGCGCCCGTGCCGTGGAGGCCGGGTTCACGATGATCGAGTTGATGGTCGTGGTCGGCATCATCGCCGTCCTGGCGCTGCTGGCCGCGCCCAGCATTTCCGACAAGATCGTGCGCGACCAGATCCTCGAAGCGGCCAAGCTCGTCGACATCGCCAAGCCACCGATCGCCGTCTCGTGGGCGACGCTGGCAACCCTGCCGGTCGACAACAACGGCGCCAATCTGCCGCCGGCCGAGAGCATCGTCAACAACTTCGTCAGTTCGGTCGCGGTCGAATCGGGCGCGATCCAGGTCACCTTCGGCAACCGGGCCAACGCTGCCCTTCGCGGCAAGATCCTGAGCTTTCGGCCCGGCGTGGTCGAAGCCGCGCCCATCGTGCCGATCACCTGGGTCTGCGGCCACGCCGACCCGCCGGTGCCGATGACGGCGCGTGGTCTCGACAAGACCAACGTCCCGGACCGGTACCTGCCGCTCAATTGCCGCCGGACCCCGACGCCGACGTAGGCGCTCGGCCGCGGCGCGTTCGCCGCCGCCGCCAGGCGACGCCGGCCGCGATCAGGGCAAGCAAAAGCAGCGCTCCGAGGGTGAGCTTGACGACCGCGCGGCCGCCTGGCTGCTCGAACCTTCGGTCCCACCATGAACGCGCCGGCTCGCCCGGCGCGGGCAAGGAAAAGGCGACGATCGCGTCGCTTGTTTCGGTGCCGACGTCGCTGTGGCCGCCGGCGGCGATCACGATGTATTGGCGGCCGCGCCAGACATAGGTCATCGGCGTCGCCATTCCGGCGGCGGGCAGCCGGCCTCGCCACAACTCGGCGCCGCTCGCGGCATCGAAGGCGCGCAGGTAGCGATCTATCGCCGCGCCGATGAAGACGAGGCCGCCGGCGGTCGCCAGCGGACCGCCGAAGTTGGGCGTTCCGGTCTGCAAGGCGATGCCGAGCGGAAAGATGTCTTCGGTCGTGCCGAGCGGCACTTGCCACAGAATCTTGCGGCGCTGCAGGTCGAGCGCGGCGATCGTGCCCCACGGCGGCGAGTTGCAGGGTGCGCCGACCGGCGACACCACGGACTCCCGGATCATGCCGAAGGGCGTGCCGTTCTGCGGGCTCACTTCCTTGTCGGGCAGCGCCGCTTCCGTCGCGGCGAAATCGTCGCGTGCGATGAGTCGCACGCTGTGTCCCATGCGCGAGGTGTTGACGTAGACGACGCCGGCGCGGTCGAGGGCGATGCCGCCCCAGTTCACGCCGCCACCGGTGAACGGAAAGAGCAGCGTGCCTTGCGTGCTCGGCGGCGTGTAGAGGCCCTCGTTGCGCAGCGCCGCGATGCGGTCGCGGCAGGCGCCGCGATCGAACGGCGTGAAGCCGAACGCGTCTTCGGCACGCAGACTCGAAGGCACGAGCGCCGGCATGTCGGACGGGAAGGTCTGCGTCGCCGACAAGAGCTCGCCCGGCGCGCCGCCTTGTGGCACCGCGCGCTCTTCGACCGGGAACACGGGCTGGCCGGTCTCGCGGTCGAGGACGAAGACGAAGCCCTGCTTGGTCGCTTGTACGACAACGTCACGCGGCTTGCCCTCGATCGTCAGCGTGGCGAGCGTCGGCTGGGCCGGGAGGTCATAGTCCCAGACGTCGTGCTTGACGATCTGGAAGGCCCAGGCGATCGTGCCATCGGCCGCGTGCAGGGCGACGACCGAGTCCGCGTGCCGATTGGCCCCGGGCCGCGAACCGCCGAAGAAGTCGGGGCTCGGGCTCGAGGTCGGCAGGAACACGAGCTGGCGCGCTTCGTCGACCGACATTGGTGCCCATACGTTCGCCGCACCCGCGGTCACGGCCGCATCGGGCACGAGCGGCTCCCAGCTCCAGCGCGGGGCGCCGGTGCGGGCGTCGAAGGCGCGCACCCGGCCCGAAGGCGCGGCGGCGCGCTGGTTGTCGCCGATCGCCGAGCCGACGATCACGACGTCGCCGGCCACCACCGGTGCCGACGAGACCTGCAGCTCGCCCGGCCAGTCGAGGCTGCCGATGTCCATGCGAACCTCGCCGCGCTCGCCGAAGTCGGTGCAGGCAAGGCCGGTGCGGGCATCGAGGGCGATCAGCCGCGCATCGGCGGTGGCGGTCAGGATGCGCAGCGCGCAAGGTGCCGCCGGCGCCGCCTTGCCATCGCGCCATTGCGCGACGCCGCGGCAGTTGAAGCGGTTGGCGGGGCGCAGGTCGGTCGCCAGCTTCGGGTCGAAGCGCCAGGCCTCGGCGCCGCTGGCCGGATCGAGCGCGATCACTTCGTTGAACGACGAGCAGAGCACGAGCTTGTCGGCGACGAGGATGGGTGTGGTCTGGAATTTCACCCGGCGCATGAGTGTCGCCGGCCGGCGCGTCGCGTCGCCGGTGCGATAGAGCCACTGGCGGCGCAGCCCGCCGATGTTGGCCGGCGTCACGAGCGCAGCTTCGCTGAATCGTTGCCCGCCCGCGTCGCCGCCGTAGAAATCCCAGCCCGGCTCGGCGGCGAGCGTGCTGGCTTGCGCGAGCAGGGCAGTCGCAGCGACGATTCGCAAAAGCATTGTTAGCATGGACCGATGATCGAACTGCAAGCCTCCAGCCTCGACTATGCCTTGCTGCGCTCGGCCGGCAAGGACATGCTGTCGCTGGCACTGATCGACGCGCGCAATCGCACCCTCCTCTGGGCCGCGCTTTTCGAAACTGCGCTGGGCGGACAAGCACTGCGACTGACGGCCGAGCTCGCGCCCGCGATCGCCGCCACGCTCGACCCGCCACTCTGGACGCTGGGCCACATCGGCTGGTTCCAGGAACACTGGATCGGCCGCAACGTGCAGCGCGGCCGCGGCGAATGGGCCGACCTCGCCGGGCTGCGGCTCGCCTCGATCCTGCCCGGCGCCGACCGCTGGTACGACCCGGCCGTAACGTTGAGCGCGGCGCGCCGCGAGCTTGCCGCGGTCGAGCTGCCCGACCTGCGGGCGATGCGGCAGTACCTCGTCGAATCGCTGGAGACCACGCTCGACCTGCTCGACGCGGTGCGCGACGAGGATGACGACTCGCTCTATTTCCATCGCCTCGCGCTGTTTCACGAGGAGATGCATCTCGAGGACTTCGCGGTGCTCGCGCAGACGCTCGGCTTCGAGGCCCCGAGCGGCATCGTGCCGCGCATCGCCACCCAGGCGCCGCGGCCGCCGCTGTTCTTTCCGGCAACCCGCTGGCTGCAAGGCGCGGGCGCGCCCGGCTTCGCCTTCGACAACGAGCGCGAGCCGCATCCGGTGGCGATCCCCGAGTTCGAGATCGACGCGCAAGCCGTCACCTGGGCGCAGTACAGCGAGTTCGTCGAAGACGGTGGCTACGACGAGCCTTCGCACTGGAGCGAGGCCGGATGGACGTGGGCCCAGCGCGAGGCGCGTCGCACGCCGCGTCACGTCGACCAGATGCGTCACGGGGTCCTGCGGCGGCGCTTCGGCCAGCTCACACGGGTCGCCAACGCCGAGCCCGCGGTGCATGTCAGTGCGTACGAAGCCGAAGCCTGGTGCCGGTGGGCCGGGCGGCGCCTGCCGAGCGAGGTCGAGTGGGAAGCGGCGGCGCATCACGGCGCGACCCGAGGCTTTCGCTTCGGCGACGTCTGGGAGTGGACGGCGAGCACTTTCCGGCCCTATCCCGGATTCGTCGCCGGGCCATGGCGCGATTACTCGGCGCCGGCCTTCGGCACGACGCGGGTGCTGCGCGGCGCCAGCGTCGCCACGCCGCGAGGCCTGCGAAGCGCGCGCTTTCGCAAATTCGCCGAGCCCGGGCGCGACGACGGATTCTTCGGTTTTCGGAGTTGTGCCGGATGAAAAAGAATTACAAAGCCCGGCAGTGCCATGACGGTTTCGACGGCTTCATTAGGGAAAGCCCGTCCTTTGCTGACCCTGCCGTCTCTCGAACAATGCCCTGAACGGCCATAGACGGCATTTTCCGCGAGGCGTCAGTGCAAATCCCCAAGGAGACAAGCGTGGAGCAAGCCATTTCCCTCACCGTGAACGGCAAGGCCGTCAAGGCGATGATCGACCCGCGCACGCTGCTCGTGCAGTTTCTGCGCGAGAACCTGCAGCTCACCGGCACCCACGTCGGTTGCGACACCGCCCAGTGCGGCGCCTGCACCGTGCACATGAACGGCCGGGCGATCAAAGCCTGCTCGATGCTGGCGCTGCAAGTACAGGGCAGCGAGATCACGACCATCGAGGCGCTCGCGACCGGCGGCGAGCTGCATCCGATGCAGGCGGCTTTCCGCGAATGCCATGGTCTGCAATGCGGCTTCTGCACGCCAGGCATGGTGATGTCGGCGGTGCAACTACTGGCCGACAACCCGAAGGCGACGGAGACGGAAATCCGCGAAGGCCTCGACGGCAACATCTGCCGCTGTACGGGCTACCAGAACATCGTCAAGTCAATCCAGTTCTGCCAGTCGGGTGCCAAGCCCGTCGCGGTTTGAGGAGCCTCACATGGGCAACATGAACGAAGTGCAAAGCGGCCCGATCGGCAAAAGCCTGCGCCGCCGCGAAGACCGCCGCTTTCTGACCGGCGACGGCCAGTACACCGACGATGTGAAGCTGCATGGGCAGACTTACGGCGTGTTCCTGCGCTCGCCGTATGCGCACGCGCGAATCCGCTCGATCAAGCTCGATGCCGCGAAAGCGGCGCCGGGCGTACTTGCTATATTTACCGGAGCCGACCTTGCCGATGCGAAGGTCGGCGGCCTGCCGTGCGGCTGGCTGATCCACAGCAAGGACGGCGCGCCGATGAAGGAGCCCGGCCACCCCGTGCTGGCGCAGGGCAAGGTGCGCCATGTCGGCGATCAGGTCGCGCTCGTCGTCGCCGAATCGATCGCCGAGGCCAAGGACGCCGCCGAGCTGATCGAGGTCGACTACGAGGAGCTGCCGGCGGTGATCGACATCACCACTGCGCACACCATCGGTTCAGCGGTGCACGACGAGGTCACCGACAACACCTGCTACGACTGGGGCCATGGCGACAAGGCGGCTGTCGACGCCGCGTTCACCAAGGCGGCGCATATCACGAAGCTCGGCATCGTCAACAACCGCCTGATTCCGAACGCGATGGAGCCGCGCGCCGCCAACGCGAGCTACAACAAGTCGGATGAGAGTTACACGCTCTATGTGGCGAACCAGAACCCGCACGTCGAGCGCCTGCTGATGTGCGCTTTCGTGCTCAGCCTGCCGGAATCGAAAGTGCGCGTGATCGCCCCCGACGTGGGCGGCGGATTCGGCTCGAAGATCTTTCTCTACGCCGAAGACGTGGCGCTGGTCTGGGCCAGCAAGCGCGTCGGCCGGCCGATCAAGTGGACGGCCGAGCGCAGCGAATCGTTTCTCACCGATGCGCACGGCCGCGATCACGTCACGACCGCCGAGCTGGCGATGGACGCCCAAGGCAACTTCCTCGCCTTGCGCGTGAAGACGATCGCCAACATGGGCGCCTATCTTTCGACCTTCGCGTCGGCGGTCCCGACCATCCTGTACGCGACTTTGCTCGCCGGCCAGTACAAGACGCCGGCGATCTACGCGGAAGTGAAAGCGGTGTTCACCAACACCGCGCCGGTCGACGCCTACCGCGGTGCGGGGCGCCCCGAGGCGACCTACATCGTCGAGCGCATCGTCGAGCAGGCGGCGCGCGAGATGAAGATGGATCCGGCCGCGATCCGGCGCCAGAACTTCATCACCAGCTTTCCCTACGCCACGCCGGTGGGTCTCACCTACGACGTCGGCAACTACGGCGCTCATCTCGACAAGGCGATCGCGATGGCCGACACCGCCGGCTTCAAGGCGCGCAAGGCCGCCTCGGAGGCGAAGGGCAAGAAGCGTGGCCTCGGCTACTCCTGCTACATCGAGGCTTGCGGTATCGCGCCGTCGAACATCGCCGGCGCGCTTGGCGCCAGAGCCGGCCTGTTCGAGGCTGGCGAGGTACGCGTGCATCCGACCGGCACGGTGACCGTCTTCACGGGTTCGCACAGCCATGGCCAGGGTCACGAGACGACCTTCGCGCAGGTGGTGGCGGGCAAGCTCGGGATCCCGGTCGAGAACGTCGAGATCGTGCACGGCGATACCGGCCGCGTGCCCTTCGGCATGGGCACCTACGGCAGCCGTTCGCTCGCGGTGGGCGGCACGGCGATCTCGAAGGCGGTCGACAAGATCATCGCCAAGGGCAAGAAGATCGCGGCGCACCTGCTCGAAGCGGCCGACACCGACATCGAGTTCGAGAACGGCGAGTTCAAGGTCGCTGGGACCGACAAGAAAATCCCCTGGGGCTCGGTCACGCTGACGGCCTACGTGCCGCACAACTTCCCGCTCGACAAGCTCGAGCCCGGCCTGAACGAGAACGCGTTCTACGACCCGACCAACTTCACGTACCCCTCGGGCAGCTATGTGTGCGAGGTCGAGGTCGATCCCGACACCGGCAAGGTGAAGATCGAGTCCTTCGTCGCGGTCGACGACTTCGGCAACATCGTCAATCCGATGATCGTCGAAGGGCAGGTCCAGGGCGGCATCGCGCAGGGTCTCGGCCAGGCCATGATGGAAGGCTGCGCCTACGACCCGAAGTCGGGGCAATTGCTGACCGGCTCGTACATGGACTATGCGATGCCGCGTGCCAGCGACATTCCGAATGTCAAGCTGGCGACGACCAACACGCCGTGCAGCCACAACCCGCTCGGCGTCAAGGGCTGCGGCGAGGCGGGGGCGATCGGCGCACCGGCCGCCTACATCAACGCGCTGACCGACGCGCTCGGCGTCGTCGACGTGGCGATGCCGGCGACGACGGAGCGGGTCTGGCGCGCCGCCCACGGCATGCGCGCCTGACCGCAGCAACGAACAGGACAAGGAGAACACCATGTACGGATTCGACTATCAACGCCCGGCGACTCGCGACGCCGCCAAGGCCGCCGCGACCGGCGCCGACACGCGTTACCTCGCCGGTGGCCAGAGCCTGATCCAGGCGATGCGCTTGCGTCTCTCGCAATCGGAGCGGCTCGTCGACCTGGGTGCGATCGCCGACCTGAAGGCGATCAAGGCCGACGCGAACGGCGTAACGATCGGGGCGATGGCGACGCATGCGTCGGTCGCCGCCAACGCCGACGTCAAACGCCTCGTGCCTGCTCTGGCGGAGTTGGCCGGCGGCATCGGCGACCCGATGGTGCGCAACATGGGCACGATCGGCGGCTCGATCGCCAACGCCGATCCTGCGGCGTGCTATCCGGCCGGCGTGGTCGGCCTGAACGCGACCATCCACACGGATCGCCGCACGATCGCGGCCGACGACTTCTTCACCGGCCTCTACGAGACCGCGTTGCAACCGGGCGAGCTCATCACGGCGGTGAGCTTCCCGGCGGCGCAGAAGGCGGCCTACGTCAAGTACAAGCAGCCGGCGTCGCGCTTCGCCTTGATCGGCGTGTTCGTCGCGCAGACTTCCGGTGGCGTTCGCGTGGCGGTCACTGGGGCGAAGGGTTCGGTGTTTCGCGCCAAGGCAATCGAGGATGCCTTGTCGAAGGCGTTCACCGCCGATTCGGCCAAGGCGGTGAAGATGCCGACGGACGGCATCAACAGCGACCTGCACGGCTCGGCCGAATACCGCGCCGCGATGATCAGCGTGATGGCTTCGCGGGCGGTGGCGGCGGCGTTGGCTCGCTGATTATTTGGGTTGACGCGCGCTCAGTCGCAGGGCGGCCGGCCGTGCGCGAGACTGCGGCGGTCCCGCTGCGCGGGACTTCCCTGCGCTGCTCGGTCGCCTGGCCGCCGCAGAACTCGCTTCGTTCGCTTCGTTCGCTTCGTTCACTGCGCTCAAACAGGCTGCGGCAAATCAGTTTACGAAGCGCGTGCTGCGCACGCGCGGCCACGCGCCCTGCGCTGCTAGTCGCCGCACACACGCGCCCGCCCGGCCACCCTGCGCCTGAGCGACAACGTTCGACGCCGGACACAATAGGTCGACCCGCGTCCTGCCGTTGAGGCGACGCGTATGGTCGGAGCCACGACAGAGGACATCCGACCGTTCGACCTCAGAACGAAATGACGATCGATCAACAGCACATCATTCGGGAAGTCAAGCGCACCGCAGAGGCGAACGGTGGAAAACCGCTTGGGCACCACGCATTCCTTGCGAGAACAGGTATCAAAGAGTCCGACTGGCGCGGGCGCTTGTAGGCTCGCTGGAACGACGTGCTAAGGGACGCCGGCTTTGGGCCCAACAAGCTGACCGAGGCGCGGGAGGATGAGGTCTTGCTCGAGCGCTTCGCCGAACTGGCCATAGAGCTTGGCCGATTGCCGGTCTACAGCGAAATGCGATTGAAGAAGCGAAGCGATCCAGCGCGCATGCGCGCATCACGTATCGTTCTCCCCGGGTGAGTTGGAGATACACCATGTCTGCTAACCCCTTCTTGCCGGAATGAGGAAGCGGTCAGTATCTCCACTCCCCACCTCTTGCACAAAGGTGTTGCACTTGCTTGTTGAATCCGCGGCGCCTTGTATCTTCCAAAAGAAGGATCATGAGTACCCAGGGAGGGATTTCCAGATCGTAGTAGTAGCAGGCTGTGGGCAAGTGGGCAGAGGCCCGCGCG
>JAYSMB010000126.1:0-1659 GCA_043725065.1 Burkholderiales bacterium | reverse complement strand
CATGCTGATCGAATGGCTGCCGATCTCGGTCGAGCTGCGCACTTCCTTGGCGACGGCGAACGAGCGCTGGAACATCTGCTGCAGCGTCGTGCCGAGCGTTCCGGCGCTGTCGGCCTCGCGCACCGCCTGCTTCAACTGGCCGAGGATCTGCGGCTCGCCCAGCACCATCGAGTCGAGCCCGCTGGCAACGCGAAACGCATGCCGCGCGGCCGAGGCGCCTTCCATCACGTAGGCGTGCGAACGCAAGGTCTGGCTGGTGACTCCGCCGACACCGGCCAGCCAGTCGACTGCCGGATCGAGTGCAGCCGCGTCGGCGCCGACATAAAGCTCGGTGCGGTTGCAGGTCGAGACGATCGCGACCTCGCTCACCCGCTCGTAACGCGAGCGAAAAGCCCGCAGCGCCACGGGCAGCTGCTGCGGCGAGAACGCGAAACGGCCGCGCAGATCCAACGGCGCGGTCGTGTGGTTGAGCCCCAGCGCAAAGACGCTCATCGGCAGATTATAAAATTCGCGCGGCTTCCCGAACGCACGCAAACGCCGAGGCTCCGGCCCCCTTGAATCCGGTCGACGCCTTCTGGCACATCGCCAACTTCTTCGCACCCGCGCTCGTCGTTGGCTATCTCGCCGCCGGCGTGACGAAGCTTTTGTGGCGCAACGAGCTGAGGGCGAGGGGCTGGCTGCGCCTGGGCGCCTGGCCGAGCGCGGCGATGGCCGGGGTATCGGTGCTCGGACTTGTCGTCTTCGAGCACGACGGCAAGATGCTTACCTACGCCGCGATGATCGTGGCCTGCGCGATGGCGCTCTGGTGGGCCGGCTTTCGCAGCCGCTGACACCGCGCCGCTGGCCGCGCCCTCAAACCGCGACAGATTCGCCACGCAGCGAGTGGCCGCGCACCTCGGTGATCCGGACGTCGATGAGTCGGCCGATCCGGTCTTCGGGTGCGGCGACATCGACGACACGGTTGCATTCGGTCCGCCCCATCAGCTCACTGCCGTCCTTGCGCGACGCGCCTTCGACGAGGATGCGCTGGACCGTGCCGAGCCGCGACCGGCTGATCGCAACGCCCTGCGCCTCGATGCGAGCCTGCAGTCGTTGCAGCCGCTCGAGCTTTTCTTGCGGGCTCGTTTCGTCGGCAAGCTGTGCGGCCGGCGTGCCGGGGCGCGGGCTGTAGACGAAGCTGAAGCTGTGATCGAAGCCGACGTCCTCGACCAGCGCCATGGTCCGCTCGAAATCGGCCGCCGTCTCGCCGGGAAAGCCGACGATGAAGTCGCTCGAGATGGCGATGCCTGGCCGCACCGCGCGCAGCTTCTTCACCGTGCTCTTGAACTCGAGCGAGGTGTAGCCGCGCTTCATCGCGGCGAGGATGCGGTCGCTCCCGTGCTGGACCGGCAGGTGAACGTGGTCGACCAGCTTGTCGATACGGCCGTGGGCGTCGATCAGCCGCTGCGTGAATTCCTTCGGATGGCTCGTGGTGTAGCGAATGCGCTCGATGGCGGCGAGGACGCGGTCGCTGCCGTGCTGCACCGGCAGATGGACGTGATCGACCAGCTTGGGCGTGCGCCCATATGCGTCGATCAGCCGCTGCGTGAACTCCTTCGGATGGCTCGTCGTGTAGCGAATCCGCTCGATGCCCGGGATCTCGGCCACCACCTCGAGCAG
>JAYSMB010000125.1:0-1656 GCA_043725065.1 Burkholderiales bacterium | reverse complement strand
CCAGACCAGGGCGAAGCGGAACTGCGCGCCGGCCTGCGAGTAGGTGGCGATGCCGCTCGGGTCGTCGTCGGCGGCGCCGGTGATGAGGCCGGGGCCGAGTCGGCTCGCGAAGTCCTTCGGCTTGGTGGTGCGTTCTTTCACGGCAGGTCGGAGGTCAGCGCAAAGGCGTGGCAGTGTTGCACAGCGACGCGTCCGCATTGTGTTCGGCATGTCGACGCAGCCGATGCGCCGCTCTCGCCGGCCGCGCACGATGGACATCGCGCCGCCACAGGGCGGCTCGACAATCCGGCCATGTCCGGCACGACACGGCGCCTCGCCTGCCCGATGGTGGCGCTTCTGCTCGCCGTGGCGTCGGCACGCGTGGCGGCGACCGAACCGTCCGGCGAAGGTGCCTTGAAGTGGGACGCGGCCCTCACCGTCGACACGCTTCGTGTCGATTCGGGGGCTGGCGCGAGCACGGCCCTCGGCCATCTCGACGTGCGTCTCGGCATCGACGCGGCGAAGCTGTTCGGCTGGCCGGGCACGACCCTGCGCGTCGAAGCGATCGCCGACGAGGGCGGCAAGCCGAACGGCCGCGTCGGCACCGTGCAGGGCATCAGCAACATCGAGGTCCGGCAAAACGCGCTGAGGCTGTACTCGACGTGGATCGAGACCGAGCTGCGGCCCGGCATGAAAGCCTTGATCGGGCTCTACGACCTGAACTCGGAGTTCTACGCCACCGACGCCTCGTCGACGCTGATCCATCCCGCCTTCGGCATCGGTGCGGAGCTGGGGCAGACGGGCGGCAACGGGCCGTCGATCTTTCCGGCGCTTTCGCTCGGCGTCCGGTTGAAAGCGCAGGCGGCGTCGGGCTTGTACGCCCAGGGCGCGGTGCTCGATGCGGTGCCGGGCGACCCGGATCATCCAGGCCGCACGGAAGTGCGCTTGAGCCGTGGCGAAGGCGTGCTGCTCGTCGTCGAGGCGGGCTGGCAGGAGAACGGCGCCGATGGTCCCGGTCCGCGGCATTGGGGGTTGGGCGTGTGGGACTACAGCCGACCGGCGCCGAGGATCGACGGTGGCGGCACGGCGCGAAACATCGGTGCCTACGGGCTGGCCCAGGGCGTGTTGATCGACGCATCGCACGGCAGGACGCTCGGCTTCCTTCGCGCCGGCCTGGCCAGCGGGCGCGTCAACGCGCTCGACGCCGCGCTGGACGCCGGCCTGATGATCGAGCGGCCCTGGGGCCTCCGCGGGCCGGCAAGCCTGAGCGTCGGCGTCGCCGTTGCCCGGCTCGGACGCGAGCACCGCGACGCCGAGGCCATCGCCGGTCGCGCCCTGCGCCCGCTGGAGGCGGCACTGGAGCTCGACCTGCGCTGGCGTCTGCGCCCTGGCCTGGCGATGCAGCCGCTCGTGCAGCGGGCCTGGAATGCCGCCGGCCGGCCGGGCTCGGCGGCGACGATCTTCGGCGTCCGATGGATCTGGTCGCCCGGCGACGCCGGCGACTAGTCGCCTGTACCAGCGAAATCGGAAGTCGCTGCCAGCGCCTCGTCGAGCACCTCGACCCAGTGCCGCACCGGTGTCGCCGTGCCGCTTTGCAGGTGCTGGATGCAGCCGATGTTGGCCGAGACGATGGTCTGCGGGTCGAGCGCTGCGAGGTGGCCGAGCTTGCGGTCGCGC
>JAYSMB010000124.1:0-2013 GCA_043725065.1 Burkholderiales bacterium | reverse complement strand
GAGTTCGTGCCCGGTGTCATCGTCACGCAGCACAGCGGCGACGGCAAGGCCAACCAGTACTACCTGCGCGGCTTCAACCTCGACCACGGCACCGACTTCGCGACCTTCGTCGACGGCATGCCGGTGAACATGCCATCGCATGCGCATGGCCAGGGCTACAGCGACCTGAACTGGCTGATCCCGGAGCTGGTCGACCGGATCCGCTATCGCAAGGGTCCGTACTACGCCGAAGAGGGCGACTTCTCGTCGGCCGGCTCGGCACGCATCGACCTTTTCGACGCGCTGCCGCGCGGCATCACGTCGCTCACGCTCGGCGAGGAGCGCTACGCGCGCGCCGTTGTCGCCAACTCGAACGCGCTCGGTGGCGGCAACCTGCTCTACGCGATCGAGGCGGCGCACAACAACGGGCCCTGGGACAACGCGGAGAAATTCCATCGCCTGAACGGCGTGCTGCGCTACAGCTTCGGCGGCGATGGGAGCCGCTCCTCGATCACGGCGATGGGCTATTCGGCGAGCTGGAACGCGACCGACCAGATCCCGCAACGCGCCGTCGACTCCGGACTCATCGGCCGCTTCGGCGCCGTCGATCCGACCGACGGCGGCCACACCAAGCGCTACAGCTTCTCGTACCAGACCGCGCATCGCTTCGACGACGGCGAGCTTCGCGTCAACGCCTACGCGATCCGCTCGAAGCTCGACCTCTTCTCGAACTTCACTTTCTTCCTCGAGCACCCGATCGATGGCGACCAGTTCGAGCAGGCGGAGCAGCGCAAGGTGTTCGGGCTCGCCGCCAGCCGCTCGTGGAACCTCAAGCTCGGCGGCTTCGACACGACGACGATGATCGGCCTGCAACTTCGCCACGACCGGCTCGACCCGGTCGGCCTCTACGGCACGGTCGCCCGGCAACGCGTGGCGACGACGCAGGAGAGCACGGTGCGCGAGACCAGCGTGGCGATCTACGTCGAGAACCAGGTCGAATGGACGCGCTGGTTTCGCAGCGTCGTCGGCTTGCGAGGTGACCGCTTCTATTTCGACGTCAAGAGCTCGATCTCCGAGAACACGGGCAGGGCGAACGCGGGCCTCGGCTCGCCCAAGCTCTCGCTCGTCTTCGGCCCGTGGGCGAAGACCGAGTACTTCGTCAACGCCGGCACCGGCTATCACAGCAACGACGCGCGTGGCACGGTCGAGACGGTCACGCCGAGGGAGCGCGACCCGGCCAGCCCGGTCACGCCGCTGGTTCGCTCCAAGGGCGGCGAGCTCGGCGTGCGCACCGAGATCGTCCCCGGCCTGCAAAGCTCGCTCGCGCTCTGGCAGCTCAGGCTCGGCTCGGAGCTGGTGTTCTCCGGCGACGCCGGCGACACCCAGGCGAGCGGCGCCAGCAAGCGCAGCGGCATCGAGTGGAGCAATCACTACGTCACCACCACGTGGCTGCTGCTCGACGCTGACCTGTCCATGTCGCGCGCCCGCTTCACCAACGGTGACTACGTGCCCGGCTCGGTCGACAAGGTCGCTTCGTTCGGCGTCACCGTCATCGACTACGGGCCCTGGTCCGGCCAGTTCCAGTTGCGCTACTTCGGCCCACGCCCGCTGATCGAAGACGACTCGATCCGCTCGAAGGCGACCACGCTGGCCTACGCCCGCATCGGCTACAAGATCTCGCCGAGCGTCAAAGTGGCGCTCGACGTCTTCAACCTGTTCGACAGGAAGGCCAGCGACATCGACTACTTCTATGCGTCGCGCCTGAATGGCGAGCCGGCCGGCGGTTTCGACGACATCCACTTCCACCCGGTCGAACCGCGCAGCTTTCGCGTCACGTTGACGGCGAACTTCTGAGCCGGCGCCGCGTGTCGCCGGCACGCCGCATCGGTGAAAGCTGCCGACGCGATTACCGGCGTCCTGCAATCCGCAGGGCGAGGCGCATGCCAGAATCACGGCCGCTGGCCGTTCAGCGGAGACGTGGCCGAGCGGTTGAAGGCAGCAGTCTTGAAAACTGCCGAGGGGGAAACTCCTTCG
>JAYSMB010000123.1:0-5914 GCA_043725065.1 Burkholderiales bacterium | reverse complement strand
CCATCTCACGCATCCGGCGCGCGGCCGCTTGCAGCGTCTCGTCGCGCCCGACCACGGCGACGCCGCGGGTCATGATGTCTGCGATGCGGGTCATGGCGTTGGATCTCGAAGGCGAGAGCGGACAACGAGGATAAGCGGCGCTTCGCCATGCCGCCAGCGCGAACGACGCGAAGCTCTGTCAGCGCCCGACACGGCCGGCAGTCGGCCGGGTCCCACACGCTGGCTCAAACGCCGCGCTGCCGATCGTTGCGGAATTCCGCAGCGAAGCCATCGAAGCGCGCTTGCTCGATCGACTCGCGCACTTGTCGCATCAGGTCGAGGTAGAAGTGCAGGTTGTGCACGCTGGCGAGCATCGGCGCGAGCATTTCGCCGCAGCGGTCGAGGTGGTGCAGGTAAGCGCGCGAAAAGCGCGCGCAGGTCGTGCAGGCGCAGCTCGGATCGATCGGCGCTTCGTCCTGCTTGTAGCGGGCATTGCGAATTCGAAGGTCGCCGAAGCGGGTGAAGAGATGGCCGTTGCGGGCGTTGCGGGTCGGCATGACGCAATCGAACATGTCGACGCCGGCGGCGACAGCGTCGAGCAGGTCCTCGGGCGTGCCGACGCCCATCAGGTAGCGCGGCTTGCCCTCGGGCAGCCGATGCGGTGTGTGCGCGACGATGCGCCGCATCTCCTCTTTCGGCTCGCCGACGCTCACGCCGCCGATCGCATAACCGGGCAGGTCGAGCGCCGCGAGCGCGGCCACCGACTCGTCGCGCAGGCCTTCGTACATGCCGCCCTGGACGATGCCGAACAAGGCGTTCGGGCTCTGGAGACGAGCGAACTCCTCTTGCGAGCGCTTTGCCCAGCGCAGGCTCATCTCCATCGAGCGGCGCACCTCGGCCTCCGTGGCGACGCGGCCGTCTTTCTGCCAGGCCGTGCATTCGTCGAATTGCATCGCGACGTCGCTGTCGAGCACGCGCTGGATCCGCATGCTGACTTCGGGCGTGAGCATCAGCTTGTTGCCGTTGACGGGCGACTGGAAAGCGACGCCTTCTTCGCTTACTTTGGCGTTGGCGCCTAGCGACCAGACCTGGAAGCCGCCGCTGTCGGTCAGGATGGGCCGCGGCCACGCTTCGAAGCGATGCAAACCGCCGAAGGCGCGAAGCACATCGAGACCGGGGCGCAGCCACAGGTGAAACGTATTGCCGAGAATGATCTCGCCGCCCATCGCTTCCAGCGAGGCCGGCGCAACGCCCTTGACGCTGCCGTAGGTGCCGACCGGCATGAAGACCGGCGTCTCTACCGTGCCGCGATTGAGGCTGAGCCGGCCACGCCGGGCACGGCCTTGCGTGGCGAGAACAGTGAACGAAAGCATGCCGGGATTGTCGCGGGGCGGCTCGACCGCTGAGGCGCGGTGCTATTCGTGCGTGAGCATGAGCAAGGTCTTGTGTCTGTCCTCGACGACAAGAAGTCGCCCGTGCGCGTCGATGGCCAGGCCGGTAGGTGCGCCGAGCGGGCGCACGCCGGCCAGGGCCGTCCAGCCGCCGATCCAGACCTGAGGCGCGCCTGTGGGCTTGCCTTGCGGGTCCAGCTTGAAGCTCACGACGCGATGCCCGCCCGCGCGATAGCCGTGCCATGCGACCACGAGTTGCCCGGCAAAAGGATTCCTCGCTCCGGCGGGTACTGCGATCATGTGCAAGGGTGCGGCATGCGCCGGCCACAGCATGACCGGCGCTTCGCTCTTGCCGCAGTCGAAGCGGCCCTGGTAACCACGCGCCGGCATGCGTGCGCCGGTGCAATACGGCCAGCCGTAGTGAGCGCCCTCGTGCAGCAGGTTGAGTTCTTCTGGCGGCGCCGTCTCGTCTGGATAGTCGATCGAATTCTCGCCCTGCAACAGTACGTTCGGGCCCGGCACGATGGCGAGTGCCACGGAATTGCGCAGGCCGTGTGCATACGGCTTTACTGATTGCAGGGCGAAGTCGACGCCGCCCAGGGTCGCTTCGTATACCGCGGCGCGCGGCAGCTCGCCTTCGGTCTCGGGGCAGGGCACGGCCTGCTTTGCGGCATCGTCGCGGCAAGCGTCGGTAGCCGAGCCGACGTTCACGTAGAGCTTTCCGTTTGCGCCGAAGGCGATCTCCTTGAGCGGATGCGCACCGCTTGCCGGCAGCCCGTCGATGATCGTCTCGAGCCTGACCGGCGAGCCGTCGGGCCCGATCGCGATCCGTGAAACACGGCCGGCTTCGCCCAGCCAGACGCGTCCATCCGGACCGAGCGCCAGTCCGAGCGGTCGGTCGAGCTTCTCGGCCAGCACCGTGAACGCCAACGGGTCGGCGTGCCGCTTCGGCGCCGACAACTTGAATTCGAGCAGTCTGCCGCGCCCAAGCTCCCAGCTTCCCATGTCGACAAGCCAGAACCGGCCCGGCGAGACCTCGAGCAAACGGCGCGGAAAGCGCAAGCCGGACGAGCCATCGGCGAGCAACGCGACACAAAAGCCGGGCGGTGTTCGCAGGTCGACGCGGGGAAAGCCGGCACAGCTGCCGCGTGTTGCGTAGGGTCCGGCAGCCGCGTTCGTGCTGGCCATGAACGCCATGCCGGCCAAGGCCATCGTGAGAGCGGCGAAATGCGACAAACGTCGTGTTCTGAGTCGAGTCATTTCTCTCCCTCGTGCACGAGCAGCGTCGCATCGCCATAGCTGAAGAAGCGGTAGCGCTCGGCGATCGCGTGACGATACAGGGCCATGACCCGAGCATGGCCGGCGAATGCGGAGACGAGCATGAGCAGCGTGCTCTTCGGCAGATGGAAGTTCGTCAGCAACAGGTCGACGACGCGAAACGAGAAACCGGGGGTGATGAAGAGTCCCGTCTCGCCGCTGGTCGGTACGAGCATGGCTGAACCGTCGGCGACCTCGATCGCCGCCGATTCGAGCGCGCGCAAGCTCGTCGTGCCGACGGCGACGACGCGGCCGCCCCGCGCCCGTGCCCGGGCAATGGCTTCGACCGCAGCGGTGCCCACCTCATAGCGCTCGCGATGCATCACGTGCGCCGCGAGGTTCTCGCCGCGCACCGGCTGGAAGGTCCCAGCACCGATATGCAAAGTCACCGCGCAGCGCTCGACGCCGCGCGCCTCGATCTCGGCAAGCAGTGACGCGTCGAAGTGCAGTGCCGCCGTGGGCGCCGCGACCGCGCCCGGCCGCTCGGCGAACACCGTCTGGTAGCGGCGCTCGTCGTCGGCCGCATCGTCGCGGGCGATGTACGGCGGCAGCGGCACATGGCCGTGCCGCTCGAGCAGCGCGAACGGATCGTCCGGAAACCGCAGCTCGAACAGCGATCCGTCGGCACCGCTCCGGCCCAGCACCTCGGCTTCGAAGGAATCGCCCGCCGCGCCGAAGCGGATCGTGCTGCCCGGCTTCGGTGACTTGCTGGCGCGCACGTGCGCCAGCACGCGATGCCCGGACTCGACGCGCTCGACCAGCGCTTCGACCGCCCCGCCACTTGCCTTCGCGCCCAGAAGTCGCGCCTTGACGACCCGGGTGTCGTTGACGACGAGCAGATCGCCCTTGCGCAGCAGCTCCGGCAGGTCGCGAAAACGCCGATCCCGAGCAACATCGCCCGTGCCGTCGAGCAGGCGCGAGCCGCTGCGTTCCGCTGTCGGATGTTGCGCGATCAGCTCACGCGGCAGCGCGAAATCGAAATCGCCGAGCGTGAAGGAAGAAGCTGTGGAAGGTGTCGTCATCGCGCCGGCCGGCGGGCAAAATTCTGCCATGCCCTCTTCTTCGACCGCGAGCGCCGACAAGGGGCCGCGCCGTGCGGTGACGGCCGCCGACAAGGCGCTGGCAAAGCTCGGCCTGGTTCGCGACATCGACCTCGCCCTGCACCTGCCGCTGCGCTACGAAGACGAGACGCGGGTCGTGCCGATCGCGGCCCTGCGCGACGGCGAGTCCGGTCAGGTCGAAGCCGTCGTCACCGATTCGCGCGTCCAGTTCCGGCCGCGCCGCCAGCTCGTCGTCACGCTGAAAGACGACAGCGGCGACCTGGTGCTGCGCTTCCTGCACTTCTATCCATCGCAGCAGAAAACCCTGGCCACGGGTCGCCTGGTGCGCGCCCGTGGCGAAGCGCGCGGCGGCTTCTTCGGGCTCGAGATGGTTCACCCGAGCTTCAAGGTGGTGAGCGCCGGCGCACCCTTGCCGAGCTCACTGACAGCGGTCTATCCGAGCACGGTGCGGTTGTCGCAGGCGGTGCTGCGCAAGGCCGTCGCCGCCGGGTTGGCACGCGCCGATCTCGACGAGATCGTTCCGCCTTCGCTCATGCCGCCGCAGCTTCCGAACTTGCGAGAGGCGCTGCGCCGATTGCACGAGCCCGCCCCCGGCCTCGACGCGCAGGCGCTCGAGGATCGATCGCATCCGGCCTGGCAGCGCCTCAAGTTCGACGAGCTGCTCGCGCAGCAACTCTCGCAATTGCAGGCCAAGCGCGAGCGCGAACGGCAGCGCGCGCCGCCGTTCCCGCGGAGTCGCGACGGCCTGCGGGAATCTCTGCTCGCGCAGCTGCCGTTTCATCTGACACCGGCGCAACGCCGCGTCGCCGACGAGATCGCGCGAGACCTGACGCGCGCCGTACCCATGCACCGCCTGCTGCAGGGCGACGTCGGCTCCGGCAAGACGGTGGTCGCCGCACTCGCCGCCGCCGTCGTCATCGGCGCCGGCTGGCAATGCGCCTTGATGGCGCCCACCGAGATCCTTGCCGAGCAGCATCTGAAAAAACTGGTCGGCTGGCTGGCGCCGCTCGGCATCACGGTCGCCTGGCTCACCGGAAGCCGCAAGGGCAAGGCGCGGGCAAAGATGATGGAACAAGTCGCCTCGGGCGAAGCCGCGCTTGTCGTCGGCACGCACGCGGTGATCGAAGAACAGGTGCGCTTTGCTCGGCTCGGCCTGGCCATCATCGACGAGCAGCATCGCTTCGGTGTGACGCAGCGGCTGGCGCTGCGCGCCAAGCTCGCCGAAAACAACGCGGCCGGCGAAGCTCTGGAACCGCACATGCTCATGATGAGCGCCACGCCCATCCCGCGCACTTTGGCGATGACCTTGTTCGCCGACCTCGACGTCAGCACGATCGACGCCTTGCCGCCCGGCCGCACGCCGATCGAAACCCGACTCTTCTCCGACAGCAAGCGCGACGAGGTGATCGCCCGGATCCGCGACGAAGCGGCCCACGGCCGGCAGGTCTATTGGGTCTGTCCGCTGGTCGAAGCATCGGCTGTGCTCGACCTGCAGAACGCCACCGCCACGCATGCCCAGCTCTGCGAAGCCTTGCCGGGACGAATGATCGGCCTGATCCACGGCCGCATGCCGGCGGCGGAAAAGACGGCCGTGATGTCGCTGTTCACGAGCGGCCAGGTGGCGGTGCTCGTCGCCACCACCGTGATCGAGGTCGGCGTCGACGTGCCGAACGCCTCGCTCATGGTCGTCGAGCACGCCGAGCGCTTCGGTCTTTCGCAACTGCACCAGCTGCGCGGTCGGGTCGGGCGGGGCGAGACGGCGAGCGTCTGCGTCCTGCTCTATACCGCGCCGTTGTCGGACGCGGCCAAGGCCCGGCTGAAGGCGATGCTCGAAACCGGCGACGGTTTCGAGATCTCGCGCCGCGACCTCGAGATCCGCGGCCCGGGCGAAATGCTCGGGGCGCGCCAGTCGGGTGCGGCGCTGCTGCGCTTTGCCGATCCGCTCGAAGACGAGGCCTTGCTGCTCGAAGCTCGGCGCGTGGCCGAAGCGCTGCTCGAATCGCAGCCCGAGGCGGCCGCGCGGCACATCGAGCGCTGGCTCGGCGGCCGCTCGCACTACCTGAACGCTTGAACCTAAAAACCGCAGCTACCCGGTCGCGGTGAGGGCCGGCGGTGGGGTTGGCAGGGCGAATTGGCCGACGATTTTGCGGCAGATGTAGGCCACCA
>JAYSMB010000122.1:0-4786 GCA_043725065.1 Burkholderiales bacterium | reverse complement strand
TCGCGTTCGAGATGAACATCACCGTGCCCTTGGGCACCGCGTCGGCAACGGCGCCGACCAGCGGCGCCAGGATCACGTAGAAGAGCGCGAACATCGGTGTCAACGCCGGGATGTGCCAGGAGGGCGCGCCGCTCGTCTTGAGCAGTTCGATGGCCGCCACCAGCAATGCGCTGTCGGCCAGCGAGCTGAAGAACTGCGCCGACATAATCGTGTAGAAGCCTTTTTTCATTCGCTTCGCGTGTCGGCGTGGGCGGAACTTGTGTCCGCCTGTGTCTCCTGCGGCGGCGTTTATAGCACGCGGGTTTTCGCGCTCGAGCCCGCGAGGCACGACCGGTCTCGCGGCTGGCAGAATTCCGCCATGCCGCGCCCGATCGAAGCGCTCGTCCACGCGGACGCACTCGCGGCCAATCTCGCCGTGGCGCGCCGCGCATCGGCAGGCGCAAAGGTCTGGGCGGTCGTCAAGGCCGATGCCTATGGTCACGGTATCGGCAATGTCTATCCCGCGCTGAAGGGAGCCGACGGCTTTGCTCTGCTCGACCCGGCCGAAGCGGAACTGCTGCGCGATCTCGGCTGGCGCGGCCCGATCCTGCTGCTCGAAGGCTGCTTCGGGCCGCGCGACCTCGACACCTGCTCGCGCCTGAACCTGTGGCACACCGTTCACCACGAAGCGCAGATCGACTGGCTCGCGGCGCACAAGACCGGCCGGCCGCAGCGCGTCTTCCTCAAGCTGAACAGCGGCATGAATCGGCTCGGCTTCGCACCGGCCACCTACCGCGGCGCGTGGCTGCGCCTCGACGCCTTGCCGCAGGTGAGCGAGATCACGCTGATGACTCACCTGGCGAACGCCGACGCGCTCGACCCCTCCGCGGTCGACGATTCGCTCGCCGCATTCGACGCCGCGACCGCCGAGCTGCCAGGCGAACGCTCGATCTGCAACAGCGCGGCGACGCTGCGCTTCGGCGCGCGCCTTGCTGCGTCGGCGAGCGACTGGGTGCGGCCCGGCATCCTGCTTTACGGCTCGTCGCCCGACCATCCCGCGCACCGCGCCGCCGACTGGAACTTGCAGCCGGCGATGACGCTGCGCGCCGAGCTGATCGCGGTGCGGACGCTGGCCGCCGGCGCGAGCGTCGGCTACGGATCGAGCTTCACCGCCGGGCGCGAGATGCGGATCGGCGTCGTCGCCTGCGGCTATGCGGATGGTTATCCGCGCCTGGCGCCGGGAGCCGACGAGCACGGTACGCCGGTGCTCGTCGACGGTGTGCGCACGCGCACCGTCGGCCGTGTCTCGATGGACATGATCACGGTCGACCTCACGCCGGTGCCTCAGGCGCGGGTCGGCAGCATGGCGACGCTTTGGGGCCGTGCCGACAACGGCGCTGTGCTCTCGATCGACGAAGTCGCGCAAGCCGCCGGAACCGTTGGCTACGAGCTGATGTGCGCACGGGCGCCGCGCGTTCCGGTGCGCGTCGTTTGACGAGCGACGCATGAGCCTGCGCGACCTCGATCTGCGCACCCGGCGGCGCTTGCGCGGTCACGCCTGGCTGCTCCAGTGAGCACCGCTCCCGCCATCGTCGTCGACGAGTCGGAAGTCGAGATCACGGCCGTGCGTGCGCAGGGCGCGGGTGGGCAGAACGTCAACAAGGTGTCGAGCGCCGTGCATCTGCGCTTCGATGTCGGCGCCTCGTCGCTGCCCGAGGCGGTGAAGGCGCGCCTGCTCGGCCTGGCCGACCGCAGGCTCAGCGACGAAGGCGTGCTCGCCATCAAGGCGCGGCGCCATCGCAGCCAGGACCTGAATCGGCGCGACGCGATCGAGCGCCTGAACGCGCTCGTCGCGCGCGCTGCGGAACCGCCGGTACTCAGGAAGCCGACCCGGCCGACGCGCGCGTCGAAGCGGCGCCGGCTCGAAGCCAAGGGCGTTCGTGCGCAGGTCAAGGCGGGCCGCGCCAAAGTGGTCGACTGACCCACCGGGCGTTCGCGGTTCGCGCCCGGCGCGTGCATCTCGCGCCGCGGCCCGGGTCATTCGTCGCACCGGCATCGCGCGCCTTGCGCCCGCTTCCTAGAGTCGCGCCATCGCCACCCATCGGATCCTGCGAGGCCACCATGAAACACCGCCTGTCTTCCGTCGCCGCGGTCACCTTCGCCGCCGTGCTTTCGGCCCTGTTCATGGCCGCTCACCCGGCGCAGGCCCAGACCTGCGCCACGGTTGAAGTTCAGAACCTGCGCCCCGACCAGGGCATGCTGATGGTCGCTGCCTACGCCGACGCTGCGAGCTTCAACAAGGCTCCCGTGGCGGCGCTGCAGATGCGTGCCAGTGCGGCGACGATGACGTTCCCGCTCTGCGGCCTTGCCGGCAGCAGCGTCGCGTTGACGCTCTACCAGGACCTGAACGGCAACGGCAAGCTCGACACCAACGTGCTCGGTATTCCCACCGAACCCTGGGGTGCCTCGGGCAAGCCGGCGGCGATGTCGGCGCCGACCTGGGAGACGACCTCGGTGCCGCTCGACGGCACGACCATCGTCGTCAAGCTTTTGAAGTGAATCATCTTCTGGAGAACACGCCCATGAACACGCGCTCCACGATCAATCGTCGCGATGCCCTGCTCGCCCTGGGTGCCCTTGGCGCCGCTACCGCCTTGCCCGGATTCGCGGCGACCCCGACTGTCGCAAGCGAAGATGCCGCGTTCGATGCGGCCGTCGCCGAAGCGCCCTGGCTCGCGCCTTTCAAGGGCCTCGACGACAGCGACCCCGCTCGCACCGACTTGCGTTGCGACGCACTCACCGTCACCGGCCGCTGGCCGGCCGAGCTCCGTGGCCGCTTCTATCGCAACGGCCCGGCCCTGTTCGAGCGCAGCGGCCAGCGCTATCACCACTGGTTCGACGGCGACGGCATGGTCCAGCAGTTCACCTTTTCCGGCCGCGGCGTCTCGCACCTCGGCAAGCTGGTGCGCACCTCGAAGCTCGCTGTCGAGCGCGCGGCCAGGCGCTTTCTCTATACGACCTTCGGCACCGGCGCCCAGAGCGAAGCGCCGATGCGGGGCCCGGACTCGATCAACGTCGCCAACACCAGCGTGATCGAGCATTCCGGCCGGGTGCTGGCGCTGTGGGAAGGCGGCTCGGCCTACGCGCTCGACCCCAAGGACCTTTCGACGCTCGGTCCCGTGACCTGGAAAGAAGGCTTCGAGCAGGTGCCGTTCTCGGCCCACCCGAAGCTCGACAGCGCCGGCAAGCTCTGGAACATGGGTACTTTCGGCGACAAGGTCGTCGTCTGGCACATCGACGCGGCGGGCAGGCTCGTGAACGTGCAGGTCGGCGAGTCGCCCTACCCGAACGGGATGGTGCACGACGTCGCGATCACGGCGCAGTACATCGTCCTGCCCCTGCCGCCGGTGAAGATGAACTACGCGGCCATCGCCAGGGGCGCGACGCCCGAGCAGGCCTTCGACTTCCAGCGAAGCGAGCCGCTGCGCATCCTGGTGATGAAAAAGGACGACATCCGCGAGCGCAGGATCTTCGAGCTGCCGGCGCAGATGATGTTTCACGTCGGCAATGCCTACGAGCGACGCGACGGTGCGATCGCGCTCACCTTTGCCGGAGCGCGGGACAGCGAGTTCCTGATCCACAGCGCGGTCTCGTTCGTCGCCGGGCGCGGCGCCAAGCCTTCGGCCACCGAGATGCGGTCGGCCGTGCTCGACATGAAGACCGGGCGGGCGAGCGTCGAGGTGCTGCCCGGCGCGATCGAGTTTCCGCGCATCGATCCACGGCGTATCGGCAGCTCGGCGCGTCATGTCGCCAGCGTGGCTTCGTGGAAGGACTACTCCGTTGGCCGCGGGGGGCTCTTCCATGGCGTGCAGCTGCGCGACTTGCAGACCGGCCAGGTCGACCGCTTCGACTACGGCGAGCGCATGGTCGTCGAGGAACACATCGTCGTGCCGAGGCCGCACGGCTCGAACGAACTCGACGCCTGGCTGATCGGCACGACCTTCGACGCGAAGCGCAAGGTCACGATCGTCAACGTACTCGACGCGCGCCACGTCAGCGACGGCCCGATCGCGCAGGCGGCCCTGCCGTACTGGCTGCCGCTCGGCTTCCACGGAAACTTCAGCGCCGCATGAAACCCGTGCTCCGCACGCCAGCGCGCCGCCTACTCATCTCTACGAAAGGCAACGTGCTGACGGCTGGGCGAGTAGGCGCCTGCGCCGCGCCGCGTAGCCGATGGCGCCGATACCGACCAGCATGAGCGCCCACTCCGCCGGCTCCGGAACCGGGCTGGTGATGGCGAGCGCGTCGATCTCGCCTTCGCCTGCGGAAAAGCCTCCCTGCGGCGAACCGACGAGCCGGTCGCCTGAAGTGATGGCGAAGATCGTGTAAGGCCGGTCGAAGCCCCAGACGCTGGAAAAGTCGTCAGCATTCTTGCTAGGGCCGAGGTCGTCGACGCCGCGCGTGTAGACGTCGGTGATGTGGCCCTCGGTGCAGGAGCCCAACTCGGCCGAGGTGCAGCCCCAGATGCGGAACTCGAAGGGCTCGAAGAACTCGCCGGTGTTGTCGCTGGTCCAGCCGTGATCGATGGCAGGAACAGCCAGCAACGAGGTCAGCGCGATGTCGCCGCTGGTCATGAAGATCGTCGGGTCGAATTGCAACCAGACGTGATCGGCGCCGGCCATCGCCGCAGCTGGCGACGACCCGCCAAGGGTGTAGGTCGTGCCGTTCGCCGTCCCGGTCGTGCCGTTGCCGCCCATCAGGTAAGTGAGGTAGGCGGCGGGTGTGATCGTGCCCGGATGGACGACGG
>JAYSMB010000121.1:0-5098 GCA_043725065.1 Burkholderiales bacterium | reverse complement strand
GATGACCCACGCGCAGGAAGGCTTCGAACATCAGCAGCGCCCAGAGCGGCGAGCTGTAGTCCCGCTGGCCCGAGGCATGCGCATCGACCAGGTGTTCGAGGTAGGCGCGATTGAAGAAACCCGTCCGGCCGAGCTGGCCTTCGAGCAGCGCGGTGCGCACGCGCTCGCGCAACGGCCCGCGGAACCAGCGCGCGAGCGGCACGGCGAAGCCCATCTTCGGGCGGTACAAGACGTTGTCCGGCAAGTGCGGCTCCATCGCCTTCTTGAGCAGCCATTTGCCTTCGCCGCCGCGAAGCTTGACGTTCGATGACAGGCTCGCAACCCATTCCACCAGGGGATGATCCATCAAGGGCTCGCGCACTTCCAGCGCATGCGCCATGCTGGCCCGATCGACCTTGGTGTTGATGTCGCCGATCAGATAGGTCTGGAGATCGAGGTACTGGATCAGGGACAGTCCGTCGTCGGTGTCGGCCCGCCGCGCGTGCTCGCGGAACACCTCGACCGCGCGATGACCGGCCAGGCGGGTCTTGAAGGCGGGCGAAAACAGTTGTTCACGCATGTCGTCCCGGAAGATCGAGATGCTGTGGAAATAGCCGCCCACCGAGTCGCAGGCGAGCGCCTGAAAGGTCGCCTTCCCGCGCAGGAAGCGCGGCGCACGATCGGCCTTGGGATAGAGGCGCCCGAGCGTGCCGAACAGCGGCTGGCGCAGCCCAAGCGGCAGCGCCGAGCGCAGGCGCTCCTCGCCCATGTGCAGCCGGTAGCGCCGATATCCGCCGAAGCTCTCGTCGCCGCCGTCGCCCGACAGTGCCACCGTGACGTGCCGGCGCGCCAGCTGACACACGCGGTAGGTCGGAATCGCCGAGCTGTCGGCAAATGGCTCGTCGTAGAGCGCCGCCAGCGTGTCGATGAGATCGAAGTCGTCGGTCTGGACGCGATCGACGAAGTGCCGGGTGCGGTAGCGCTCGGCAACCTGCTGGGCAAAGCGGGTTTCGTCGAAGGCCGGGTCGTCGAAGGAGATCGAGCAGGTGTTGACGGGCTCGCCGGACTGTCCGGCCATCATCGCGACCACGGCGCTCGAGTCGACGCCGCCCGAGAGGAAGGCGCCGAGCGGCACCTCCGAGATCATCCGCAGGCGCACGCTTTCCTTCAGGCGATCGATCAGTTCCGCCTGCGCGTCTTCGTCGGAGATGACGGTTTGGCCGGTGAAGCGAACATCCCAGTAGCGGCGTGGGGCGGCCGGCGCCTGTCCGCGGCGCAGCAGAAGCGTGTGACCGGGCGGCAGCTTGTGAGCGGCGCTGTAGATCGTTCGTGGCTCGGGAACGTAGCCGAGGGCGAAGTAGTCCTCGACGGCGCGCGGATCGATCTCGAGAGGCAGGCCGCCATGGGCCACCAGCGCCTTCAGCTCCGAGCCGAACAGACATTGACCGTCGGCCAGCTGGGCGTAGTAGAGCGGCTTGACACCGAGGCGGTCTCGGGCGAGGAACAGTGTCTGCTTGCCCTCGTCCCAGATGGCGAACGCGAACATGCCGCGCAGCCGCTCGACGCAAGCCTCTCCCCAGGCCTCCCAGGCATGAACGATGACTTCGGTATCGCTGCGGGTGCGGAACACGTACCCGAGTGCCGTCAGCTCGGACATCAGCTCCCGATAGTTGTAGACCTCGCCGTTGTAGACGATGACCACGGAGCGGTCCGCGTTGAACAGCGGCTGCTGGCCGCTTTTCAAGTCGATGATCGACAGGCGCTTGTGGCCCAGCGCGACACCCGGCGCGCAGTGCGTGCCGGTCTCGTCGGGTCCGCGGTGATGCTGCGACTCGTTCATGCGAAGCAACGTGGCAGTGTCGAAGTGACGCTTGCCGCGCGAGTCCCAGATACCGACTATCCCGCACATCGTGAAGTCCTAGGTGAAGTCACCCTGCCCCGTCGTCCGTCGAGCCTCGGCTGCTCACTCGTGCCGCGACGGTCCGATCGACGCAGCGAGCCTACGTCTGCGATCGGAAGTTCGAAATCGCCCCGCTCGCTTCGCGCGCATACCACTCGACCGTTTCCGCCAGACCTTCCCGCAGATCGTGCGTCGGAACATAGCCGAGCAGGCGGAGCGCCTTGTTCACATCGGCCAGTGAATGGCGGATGTCACCTTCTCGAAAGTCGGCGAATTGCGGCGGAGCGACACGCAGCGACGGGTCCAGTCGCGACAGCGACGCCGCGATTGCCGCATGAAGCTCGCTGAGCGACGTTCGGTTGCCGACCGCGACGTTGTAGACCTGATTCAGCGCATCCGGATCTTCGACGAGCGCCGCGCGCAGGTTCGCCTGCACCACATTGGAGATGAAGCAGAAGTCTCTCGAGGTCTCGCCGTCGCCGTAGATGACGCAGGGCTCGTCGGCCAGCATCGCCGCGTACCAGCGCGGAATGACCGCCGCGTAGGCACCCTGCGGGTCCTGTCGGGTACCGAAGACGTTGAAGTAGCGCAAGCCGATCGTGGAAAGTCCGTAGCAGCGTCCGAACACGTCCGCATACAGCTCGTTGAGGTACTTCGTGACCGCATAGGGCGACAGCGGGCGGCCGATCCTGTCTTCTACCTTCGGCGACGTCGGCGAGTCGCCGTAGGTCGAGCTCGAAGCGGCATAGACGAACCGCTCTACCCCCGCATCGCGCGCCGCCACGAGCACGTTGAGGAAGCCGGTGGCGTTGGTCCGGTGGGTTGCCAACGGCTCGCTGATCGAACGCGGCACGGAGCCGAGAGCGGCTTCGTGGAGCACGACCGCGACGCCTTCGCAGGCCGCGGCACAGGTCTGCTCGTCGCCGATATCGCCCTCGATGAAGCGATGCCGCGCCCATGCCGCTTCTCCGACCTGGCGTCTCACTTCGTCGAGATTGGAACGGTGGCCGGTCGAGAAGTTGTCGAGGCTGACCACCTCCTGCCCTGCGCGAAGCAGGACTTCGATCAGATGCGAGCCGATGAAGCCGGCACTGCCGGTCACCAGCCAGCGGCGCGTCCGTGCCCGCAGCTGCGCCTCGATGCCGGCGGGCAGGCCTGTCGTCACAGTCGCCAAACCTCGACCCCTCGCGCCCGCAAGGCCTGCAAGTCGGCGGTGCACTTCACATCGGTGTAGACGCCGCCTTCGAGCAGCTTTTCGAGCAGTTGATCGACCGGCCGCGCGACGAGCTCGCGATGCGAAACGGCGGCCACGATGGCACCGACGCGAGGCAGCTCGTCCCAGCCGAGGAGATCGACGCCGTACTCATGCCGCGCCTCCTCGGGCGAGGCCACTGGATCATGAACATGCACGGTCAGACCGTAGCTCTTCAACTCGTGAATGACGTCGATGACCTTGGAGTTGCGCAGGTCCGGGCAGTTTTCCTTGAAGGTCAGGCCAAGCACGATGGCGTCTCCGCCCTTGACCTTCTGGCCCGCGTTGATCATGCACTTGACGGTCTGCTCGGCGATGTACTTGCCCATGGCGTCGTTGATGCGACGCCCGGCAAGGATGACCTGCGGGTGATAGCCGAGCATCTCGGCCTTGTGCGTCAGGTAGTACGGATCCACGCCGATGCAATGGCCGCCTACCAGGCCGGGCCGGAACGGCAGGAAGTTCCACTTCGTGCCGGCCGCCTCGAGGACCTCCGTTGTGTCGATGCCGATGCGATGGAAGATCAGCGACAGTTCGTTGATGAGCGCGATGTTGATGTCGCGTTGCGTGTTCTCGATCACCTTCGCCGCTTCGGCCACCTTGATGCTCGCGGCCTTGTAGACGCCGGCGGTGATGATGCTGCCGTACACCTCGGCCACGAGATCGAGCGTACGCGGGCTGTCGCCGGAGACGACCTTGACGATCGTCTTGAGCGTGTGCGCCTTGTCTCCCGGGTTGATCCGCTCGGGCGAGTAGCCGACGAAGAAGTCCTGCTTCCACTTCAAGCCCGAATGCTCCTCGATGAGAGGGATGCACACCTCTTCCGTCGCCCCTGGGTAGACAGTCGACTCGAAGACGACCGTTGCGCCGCGCTTGAGATTTCGGCCCACCGAAATGCTCGCTCCGATCAGTGGCGAGAAGTCGGGGGTGTGAGCGTCGTCGACCGGCGTGGGAACGGCGACGACGATGAAATCGGCATCGCCGAGAGCCTTGGGGTCGGTCGTCGCATGCAGCTTTGCGGATGCCTTCAGCTGCTCGGAGCTCAGTTCACCGGTAGCGTCCTCGAAACGGCAAATCGCGTTGACTTTCTCTGCCGAGAGATCGAATCCAATGGTCGGATACGCCTTGCCGAATTCGACCGCCAGCGGCAGGCCGACGTAGCCCAGTCCCACCACGGCCACGGTCATCGTCCGATCTTTCATTTGGTGCCCATTTGTCCTCGATCACCCCGGGGACACGAATTGCCCCGCCTCTCCAACCTCGACGAGCAGTTCCTCGCCGATCGCGTCGACCGCGCCGGTGGTGACCCGCGATTCCGACGCCAGATAGAGGGCGAGCAGGAGCCGATTGCATAGCAGGTTCACCCGTCGGGGAATCCCCTGCGTCCAGTGGAAGATGTGCCCGAAGGCCGCCTCGTCGAAGCTCGGGTTGCCGGTCCACCCGACCTGCCGCAGTCGGTGCTCCACGTAGCCCTGAGTCTCTGCCGGATCCATCGGGCCGAGATGGCAGGAGGCGATGACCCGCTGCCGGAACTGCTCCATCGGCTTGGAAACGAGCAGCCTTCGCAGTTCAGGCTGCCCGACCAGAAAGGTCTGCAGCAGCGCCTGATTGCCGAGCTGGAAGTTCGACAGCATGCGCAGTTCCTCGACTGCTTCGCGGCTGAGGTTCTGTGCCTCGTCGACGATCAGCAAGGCTCGACTGCTTTGCGTCACCAGATGGGTCAGGAACGCCTCGATCGTCGCGATGAGTTCAGCCTTCGAAAGGTTCTTCGGCGCAATGCCGAAGGCCAGCGCAACCGAGCGCAGGAGATCATCGGCCTCCAGCTGTGTGCTGACGATCTGGGCGGCCACGATATCTTCCGATTCGAGTGCTCCCAGCAGCGTTCGCACCAAGGTGGTCTTGCCCGCGCCGATCTCGCCGGTCACGACGACGAAGCCTTCACTCTGGAAGACGCCGAACTTCAGATA
>JAYSMB010000120.1:0-3902 GCA_043725065.1 Burkholderiales bacterium | reverse complement strand
GCCGGGCCACCGGCCGGCGCGGTCTCGAAAAAGTCGATCGCCGGGAACTCGGCCAGGCGATCGAGCACGATCGCCGCGGCATCCCGAAGCGACAGGCGATCACGGCCCTGCCAGTGCAGCACGATCGCCGCCAGGCGCACCAACGCCCGCCCGTCACTCGTTTTCATGGTGCCCCATCGGAGCGCTTCGGCGTCAGGTTGCATGCGTCGCCCTCAGAGCAACCCCCGCTCCGCGAAGCTCATCACCACGTCGCCGCCGACGACAAGATGATCGAGCACGCGCACGTCGACCAGGGCAAGCGTCGTCTTTAGCGTCTGTGTTAAGTACTCGTCGGCGCGCGAAGGCTCGGCGCAGCCGGACGGATGGTTGTGCGCCAGGATCACGGCCGCAGCGCCGCGCGCCAGCGCAGCGCGCACGATCTCTCGCGGATAGACGCTCGTTTGCGTGAGCGTGCCGCGAAACATCACGTCGAAGTCGATCACGCGGCTTTGCGCGTCAAGGTACATCACCGCGAAGCACTCGTGATCGAGGCCGGCCAGGTGAAGCGATGCAAGTAGCCGCGCGTCGCTCGGCGACGTGAGCGCGCCACCTGGCCGCGCCAAGCGAGCGCGAAGGATCGCGCGCGCAGCGTCGATCACAGCCAGCTCGTGCGGCTGCATGGGATCGAGAGGAACGAACGGCGCAGGGCCCGGCCGCGTCGCGGCCCTCGGTGCGCGCCTCGGCTTCGTGATCGAGACGACGGCGCCGCCAGGCCGGGCCATCGGCTCGGCGGGAACGCTATGGGTAGGGGAAGGGGTCACGGTCGATGCTCCTTTGCGAGACTGAAACCCACCCGCCGCGCTTTCAAACGCAAGAAGGTGGACGGGGCGTTGAAAGCCCGTGCAAAGCCGGGTGCGAGGCGTTACCGCACTCGCCGCCCCGTCCGAAACTTGGACGTGACAAAGCCGCTCTATCGGGGCGGCTCACCGCTTTGCATCGGGCGCTTTCAAACGCTTGCGCGCAGTGTAGCGCGCGCCGCCTCGTGGCCGCGAGCCCTAGACGCGCGAGATAAGCCACGCCCCGAAGATCAGCGCAGCGACGATTAACAGGCCGACGATCGCCGAGCCGCCGCCGCTCGGCGTCTCGCTGCGTGCAGGGTCGCCCGCCTGGCGCGTCACCTTGTGCGTCGTCCGATCGTAGAGCCCGGTCCCAGGGATGCCCGCCGAAGTCGTCACGCGATCTTTGCCCAGCGTGACGCGCGCCCCTGGCACGCCGACCGAAGCGCTCACACCCTTTTTGCCGACGTTGAGATAGACGCCCTTCGCGATCCGGATTCGCTTGCGGAACATCAGCGACATAGCCACCCCCAGCAAGCCGGACCAGCGGCCGGCGTCTCGATTGTCGCCGTGCGTCGAACCCGACCGCAGGCGCCTGCGGACAGGCATCCGGTGCACCGCTGGCCGCCATGCCGGGCAGTGCAGGCGCCTGCACTTCGCGCGCGCGGCCCGGCGTCGGCAAGGAAGCAACTTCCGCGCGATTTTCCGCCGAAGGTTGCGCCAGTGCGAAGGCGTGCCGCGTCCGCCATCGCCATTCAACTTCACTGCATGAAGCGGCTGAACGTACTACCCCCTATAGGCGCCGACGAGTAGCGAAATTTCGCGGTCATCGAGCCCGCTGCGTCGATCCCGCCGGAAGGACCCGCCGATTTTTCGGGCTTCGAGAGGACAACCCCATCACGCTGGCGAGCCGTGTCGACCAGGCGTGCCAGGCGCGCAGCTCCGCCGCCCAGCTCGGCCAGGGCGAACACCCCCCACCCCCCGAAACTCGGGCGCGCAAAAAAGCGGCCACGAAGCGGTCCGGCGTTTCGCGGCCGTAGCGATTCGACCGCCCCTCCCCCTAATGGACCAGGCCCCTGGCCTGGCTGCGTCGGTGCGGGCAGCAACGAAGGCGAGTAGAGAGAGTGCGTGAGTCTGTCGTCTCTCTCTTTCTGTTCCCGCTGTTCCCGCTCTGTTCCCGCTCTGTTCCCGTCGCCGCTCGCACCGTCCGGCGCCCCGCCAGCCCAGCATCGGCGCGGCTTTGCGCCTTGTTGTGGCTCGCTGTTCCCGCTGTTCCCGCTCGCTTGTGCACGCCGACTCGAGGCCCGCTGCGTCGGATCTCATCGGAGGGACCCAGGGACCGTGTGCGCGACGCCGGCTGGCCCCTGCCTTGTCTGGTGCCTGCGTTGCACCGCGCGAAAGTGTTTCTCGCCGCCGCCCGCACGCGGCCTCTGCAACCCGGCCCCTGGCCGATGCCTTGCCCACAAGCGACAACGCCCGGACTATGCCGGACAGTCGCTGCATCTGTAGAGCTGCACCAGGTCAGGCAGCACGCTCGCGGAGCGGCACCACGTCGCCGCCCTTGCGCAGCTTGTCGAGGTAGTCGGCCCACGTCTGCATCATCGTGCGACGCTGTGCGACGAACTCGGTACGGTTGTATGCGCGGCCGAGACTGTCGCGCACGTTGTGCGCGAGCTGCGCCTCGATCACCGCCTCGTCGACGCCCAGCCGCTCGGCGAGCATCGTGCGCGCCATCGCGCGGAAGCCGTGGCCCGTCATCTCGTCTTTCGGGAACCCCATGCGCCGCAGCGCCGCGAGCACGGCCGCATCGGACATGGGCCGCTCGCCGGTCCGCAGGCTCGGGAACACATAGCGGCCGTGGCCGGTGAGCGGGTGCAGGTCGCGAAGCACGGCGACGGCCTGCGCCGCCAGCGGCACGCTATGCGCCTGGCCGCTTGCCTTGCGTTCCTTGTTGCCCTTCATGCGCTCGCTCGGGATCGTCCACAGCGCCGCGTCTAGATCGACCTCGGACCATTCCGCTTTGCGCAGCTCGCCGGGCCGCTGAAACAGCAGCGGCGCGAGCTGGAGCGCCGCGCGCGTCACGGCGTGGCCCTTGTATGCCTCGATCGCGCGCAGCAGCTCGCCTACGCGCTTCGGATCGGTTAGCGCCGCATGGTGCTGCACGTTCACGGGCGTTAGAGCGTCGCGAAGATCGGCCGCTATGTCGCGCTCACAGCGCTGCGTCGAGACGCCGTAGCGGAAGACCTGGCCGCATGCGTACTTGACGCGATGCGCGGTCTCGATCGCGCCGCGCGCTTCGACCCTGCGCAGGCACTCCAGCAGCTCGGCCGGCTTGATGCTGGCGATAGGCCGGCGCCCGAGCCACGGGAAAGCGTCTTGCTCCAGGCGAATGCGTGTCCGGTCCGCATGGCCGTCGCTCGCCTTGACGCCGTGCACCTTCGCAAGCCACTCGCGCGCGACGGCCTCGAAACTGTCGATCGCCGGCAGGCCGGCGTCGGCCCGTTGCTCGGCTTCGCGCTCGCGCAGCGTGGCCGCTCTAGCGGCCTTGCGCACGTCGCTGGGGTCGATGCCTTCGCTCACCAGCTTGCGCGCGTCGTCGGCCTTCCTGCGCGCCAGGGCCAAGCCCGTATCGGGATAGGTGCCCAGGCTCAGCATCTTGCGACGGCCGTTGATCGTGTAGTCGAGTCGCCAGCCGTGCGCGCCACCCTTCACGAACAGCAGCAGGTACAGCCCGCTACCGTCGTTCAAGCGCTTGCGAGCGTCGCCAGGCTTGATGCGCTTGATGCTGGAGTCGCCGGGAATCAGGTCGCGTGCCATGCAGTAACTTTCGCAGCGTCGGTGCCCCGATTGTGCGGTTACTTCGCTAGTTACTGCAAATTCGGGCCGCACGTCCCCGGAAGTTACTGCACTTCGGCGCACAAAGAAAAAGGCCCAAGCTGTTGATTTGCTTGGGCCTTTTGTACTTCCTCGGACCGTTGCGGCCTCTGTTCTGGTGGAGCTGGGGGGAATCGAACCCCCGTCCGAAAGCCATTGCCGGGCAGATCTACGCGCTTAGCTGACTGATTTGGTTTTAGGGGTCCAGGTCGC